>NZ_DDFB01000116.1:52226-52462 GCF_002336885.1 Novosphingobium sp. UBA1939
GCCGGCGGCTTCCCGCTGTCGGGCGTGATCGGCCGTGCCGAGGTGATGGACGCGATCGGCCCCGGCGGACTGGGCGGTACTTATGCCGGCTCGCCGGTTGCGGTGGCGGCGGCGCTCGCCGTGCTGGACGTGATCGAGGAGGAAAAGCTCAACGATCGCGCCAACGCCATCGGCGAACGCATCCGCGCGGCGATCACGGTGGCGGCAACGCGCAACGATACCGTCCGGATCGCCAA
>NZ_DDFB01000074.1:0-10485 GCF_002336885.1 Novosphingobium sp. UBA1939
CGCTCCTTTTCGGGGCGGGGCGCACGGGATTTGCGCGAATGGATCGCTCGGGAAGCCGAGGCGGCGACATCGAATGAGGATCTTGCCCGTCGCTTCGTTGCGGAGTGTCGCCGCACCCGCACGATCCTTCCCGGCTCCTCGACGATCGAGCGCCTTTGCGCCGATGCGCTGGTTGAGGCCGAGCGCCGGATCGAGGATCTTATCGCCCATCGCATCACGCCAACCCTGAGCGAGAATTTGGCTCACCTGTTGGAGGATACGGTGGATGGTCGCGTCACGCGCTTCGTATGGCTGCGACAGTTCGAGGTTGGCGCAAATTCAGCAGCCGCTAACCGGCTGATGGATCGACTGGAATATCTTCAAAGGTTCGATCTTCCGGCGGATTTGCTGGACGGCGTGCCGGCGCATCGTGTGACCCGGCTTCGCCGGCAGGGCGAGCGCTATTACGCCGACGGCATGCGTGATCTGCCCGAAGACAGGCGGCTTGCGATCCTCGCTGTCTGCACCCTGGAATGGCGGTCATCGCTGGCCGATGTCATCGTGGAGACCCACGATCGCATCGTAGGCCGTCTCTATCGGGCCTCCGAACGCCTTTGCAACACCAGGATCGCCGACGAAAAGGCGGCCGTTCGGGACACGCTGAAGTCCTTTGCCGAAATCGGTGGTGCTTTGCTTGGAGCGCAGGACGATGGCACGGCCCTGGACGGGATAATCGCCACCGGGCCTGGCTGGGAACGGTTCAGAACCCTTGTCGCCACGGCCTCCGCGCTGACCAACGTGCTCGCGGCCGACCCGCTCAGCCGTGTGCTGGACGGCTATCACCGTTTCCGCCTCTACGCGCCCAGGATGCTGCGCCTGCTCGACATGCAGGCGGCGCCGATCGCCACGCCTCTTCTGGCGGCCGTTGCGATGCTGCGTAACGGGATCAAGGTCGATCCGCCGGTGGATTTTCTACGTCCCAACTCGAAATGGCATCGTCATCTTCGCGCTGAGCCCAGCGGCGACCACCGGCTTTGGGAAATCGCGGTGCTGTTCCACATCCGCGACGCCTTCCGGTCCGGTGACATATGGTTGGCGGGATCGCGCCGCTATGGCGACCTCAAGCAGCTTCTGGTCCCGCCACAGGCGATAGAGCAGACCGCGCGGCTCGCCGTGCCGCTGCGACCCGGCGAATGGCTGGCCGAGCGCAGGGCTCGACTGGATACACGGCTGAAGGAGTTTGGCCGCGCGGCGCGAACCGGCACGATCCCAGGCGGCATCATCGAGAACGGCAAGCTGCACATCGACAAGCTGAGGGCCGACACGCCCGAAGGGCCGAGGATCTCGTGCTCGATCTCTATCAACAGCTCCCGCCCGCGAGGATCACCGATCTGTTGCTGGAAGTCGATGAGCGAACCGGATTTTCCGAGGCGTTCACGCATCTGCGCACCGGCGCGCCCTGCAGCGACCGGATCGGCCTGATGAACGTGTTGCTGGCGGAAGGCGTCAATCTCGGTTTGCGCAAGATGGCGGCGGCGACCAACACGCACAGCTTCTGGGAATTGCTGCGGATCGCGCGCTGGCATGTCGAAGGCAGCGCCTATGATCGGGCGCTCGCCATGATCGTGGAGGCCCACGCCGCCCTGCCCATGGCCGCCTTCTGGGGACAAGGGCAATCGGCATCCAGCGACGGGCAGTTCTTCCTTGCTACCGAGCAGGGCGAGGCGATGAATCTGATCAACGCGAAATATGGCAACGTCCCGGGCCTCAAGGGATACAGCCATGTGTCCGATCAATATGCGCCGTTCGCAACCCAGGTGATCCCGGCAACGGTCAGCGAGGCTCCCTATATCCTGGACGGGCTGCTCATGAATGACGCGGGCCGCCGCGTTCGCCAGCATTTTGCCGACACGGGCGGCTTCACCGATCATGTGTTCGCCGCCTGCGCCTTGCTCGGCTACAGGTTCGCCCCCCGTATCCGCGATCTCCCTCAGAAAAGACTCTATGCCTTCACGCCCAACGCGACGCCGGCCAATGTGCGAGCGCTGGTCGGAGGTAAGATCAATGAACCGCTCATCGAGCGCAACTGGCCCGACATCCTGCGCATCATGGCGACGATCGCAGCGGGGATCGTCGCCCCCAGCCAGATTCTTCGCAAGCTCGCCTCTTACCCGCGCCAGAATGAGCTGGCCCTCGCATTGCGAGAGGTGGGCCGCATCGAGCGAACCCTGTTCATGATCGACTGGATTCTTGATGCCGGCCTCCAGCGCCAGGCTCAGATCGGCCTCAACAAGGGTGAGGCCCACCACGCCCTAAAGCGCGCCATCAGCTTCCACCGCCGAGGTGAAATCCGGGATCGATCCGGCGAAGGCCAGCACTATCGCATCGCCGGAATGAACCTGCTCGCCGCCATCATCATATTCTGGAACACCATGAAGCTCGGCGAGGTCGTCAATACCCGGGCCGCCAGCGGTATCCATATCGCGCCTGATCTACTCGCCCACGTCTCGCCGTTGGGATGGGAACACATCAATCCAACCGGGGAATATCGCTGGCCCAAATCCTTAGCGTAGGATTCCGCCCCCTCCCGCAAACGCCCCCTACGATTGAGAAGCGCGGCGGAATCTCTTAGATTGATCGCTGGAGGCTTTGTTCGCGGAGACGCGCACATTGCCTTCTTTTCGTTTTAGGAAGCGCTGCCCTAAGCGACAGAAGCCAGAGCTTTGACAATGCGGCATTCCGCGATGGAGCCGACCATGTATCTTGATCCTATCGGTGCAGACACGCGATGATGGCGGTCACGACGGCGGTGGTTTCCGCGACGTCGCGCACCCTCACTGTGTCGAGGCCGATTTCAGCAGCGGGATAGTCATTCCCACCGGGGAATATCGCATCCCCAATGAACAGCATCCCGTCGAGCGGGACACCGCTCTCGGCACTCAGGCGCTTCAGGCCATAGCCCTTGTCGATCCCTGCTCTGGTCACGTCGATCGATGTCGTGCCACCGAGATTGATCGAGAGCTCCGGCAGCTTTGCGCGCAACGTGGCCTGCAACGCGGTCCTCTTCTTTCGGTCAGGATCCCACGCTTCCTTTTCCTTCAGCGGCGCTGCCTGCCCCAGGCCCGAAAAGGTGATCTGGCTGCCCCGGTCCTCGATCCGTTCGCCCCAGATACGTTCGTCGGCGAGACCGGCATCGGTCAGCGCCTGATCGAAGGCCGTGCGGATCTTCGCCTTCTCCGCGTCGTCGAACAGTTCGGCATAGACCGCGCGCCAAGCGCCATTGATGAACCGATAGAGTTTCGTGCCTGTGGTCGGCATCAACCAGAGACGGTCGAGCGCGACGCCGGCAGGAAGGCGCGAGGCGATCTGCTTTTCGAACTGCGGCCAGTCCCCGCCCGAGATCACCGCCACATCCGTGATGGCGAGCAATCGGGCGAGGATTGCGGCCATATCCTCCGATAACGGCCGCTTGCTCTCGGCAAGCGTGCCGTCGAGGTCGAAGGCGATCAGCCACTTCATGCCGCCTTCCCTGCCGGATCGCGGTAGGCGAGCAGCCTGAGCGCATTGATGACGACGAGCAGCGTCGATCCCTCATGAACCGCCACCGCTGGCCCAATGCCGAGGCCGAGGATGGTAGCAGGCACCAGGAAGGCGACGACACCCAGGCTGACGAAGACGTTCTGCCGGATGATTCCACGGGTATGGCGGCTAAGACCGACTGCGAATGGCAGGTGCGCCAGATCGTCGGCCATCAGCGCCACGTCGGCTGTCTCCAGCGCAACGTCCGACCCCGCCGCGCCCATCGCGATGCCGACCGTGGCGCTTGCCATCGCCGGCGCATCGTTCACGCCGTCGCCCACCATCGCGACCTTGTCTTCGCCGGCGAGCTTCTTGATCGCGGCAACCTTGTCTTCGGGCATGAGGTCGCCCCACGCTTCGTCGATCCCGACTTCGTCGGCGATCGCTTCGGCGACTTTCTGGTGATCGCCGGAGATCATTATCATCCGCGACACGCCCATCTCGTGCAGCCGACGCAACGCGGTCTTGGCAGCTTCGCGAGGCGTGTCCATCAGGCCGATCGCGCCCAGGTCGCGGTCCCCCTTGCGGACCACCATTGTCGTGCGGCCGTTCTCGCGCAGCTTCGCGATTGCGTCCTGCGCGCCCTGCCCCAGCGCCGGAATGCCCTCACTTCCGAACATCTCGGCCTTGCCGATCCACACCGTCTCGCCATCCACGCTCGCGGTGACGCCCCGACCGGTCAGGCTCTTGAGGTCGCCGGCAGTCGGCACGGCACGATCGTTCAGACGTTCGCGGCCGTCCTTGACGATCGCTTGGGCCAGGGGATGGTCGCTCAACGCTTCGACGGCGACAGCCAGCGCCAGCAACTCGCCTTCATCGGCGCCATCGACGGGCACGACATCAGTGATGCGCGGACGACCTTCGGTCAGCGTGCCCGTCTTGTCGAAAGCGATCGCTTTGAGCGACCCGAGGTTTTCGAGCGGTGCACCGCCCTTCACGAGCACGCCGCCCCGCGCTGCACGGGCAACGCCCGACAGGACCGCGCTCGGCGTTGCGATCGCGAGCGCGCACGGGCTTGCCGCCACCAGCACCGCCATCGCGCGATAGAAGCTGTCGCGGAACGGCTCGTCGACGACCACCCATGCGAACAGCAGGAGCACTGACAGGACCAGGACGGCGGGCACGAAGATCCGTTCGAACCGGTCGGTGAAGCGCTGCGTCGGCGACTTCTGCGTCTCCGCTTCGCTCACCATCTTCACGACCTTGGCAAGCGCGCTTTCATTGGAACGGCGTGTCACCTCGATCTCGATCGCGCCGCCGCCGTTGATCGTACCAGCAAAAACCCGGCTTTCCGCGTCGACTGCATCGGGCTTGGCGCGTGCCGCTGCGGCATCTGCGACCGGCACCTTGTCGACCGGGATGCTTTCACCCGTGACCGGGGCCTGGTTGATCGCGCTGGTGCCCTTGATGACGAAGCCGTCGGCAGGCAGGCGCTCGTTCGGGCGGACGATGGCAATGTCCCCGACGACCATCTGCTCGACCGGGATTTCGCTGGTCTGCCCGCCGCGTCGCACGGTCGCGGTTTCGGGCGCGAGCTTCGCCAGCGCCTCGATCGCCTTCTTGGCGCGGCCCATTGCATAATGCTCAAGCGCATGGCCGAGGCTGAACAGGAACAGCAGCAGCGCACCTTCGGCCCATGCGCCCAGCGCAGCGGCGCCGGCCGCAGCGACCAACATCAGCGTGTCGATCTCGAACTTCTTCATCCGGAGGTTGTCGATCGCCTCGCGCAGCGTGAAGAATCCGCCGAAGAAATAGGCTGCGATATAGCAGGCGGTCGGCAGCCATTCGGGCGCGCCAGCGACCAGCCTCTCGATCGCGTAGCCGATCCCCAGCAGCGCGCCACAGGCGAGCGCGAAGATCAGCTCGGTATTGGGGCCGAGAAATTCGGCGTGGCTATGGTCGTGGCCATCGCCGGGGCCGTGCTTCTCTTCGCCCGCGCCGTGGCCCCCGGGGCCGTGGTCGTGGCCGGCATGTTCATCGGCAGCGACCCGCTTGCCCACCCTCACCTTCAGCTTGCGAAGCGCAGCGCGCACCTCCTCTTCGGTGGTTTCGCGGCGATCATATTCGACCCGGACAGACCCGCTGGTGCTGGCGCTTGCCTGGACCACGCCGGGCAAGGCGCACAGCGCATCGCTGACCGTGCGCGCCCGACGTTCGTGGTTGATCCCCGTCACCTGCCAGATCGCATGGCCGTAGCGCTCGGTGATTTCGGCACCTGCGGCGCGCACCATTTCGCGCAACCGTGGCAGCGGCAGCTTGGCGGCATCGAAATGGATGCACAGCGCCGCTGGCGTGTTGCCGTCGAGACAGATCACATGCGCCCGCTCGACACCTTCGCGCTTTGACAGGGTTGATACGAGACGGTCCAGGCAGGCATCGGCCGCGTCAGGAAGGTCCGGCAACAACACTGGAATGTCGAGTTCGAGCTTGTCGTTCATGACGACCTCCTTTCGCTTTTCTTGGTTTCGGCGCGCGCGTCGCGCAGGATTTCGACACCGCCCTTGATGGCGATGATGGCGGTGGCGAAGCCGACCAGCAGGTCCGGCCAATTGGTACCCAACCACAGCACCAGCACGCCGGCGATCAGGATGCCGCCGTTGGAAATGAAGTCGTTGAAGCTGAAGGTGGTTGCGGCCCGGAGATTGACGTCCGGATCCTTGAGGCGCTGGAGCAGCCGCAGGCAGAGGTAATTCACGACGCCGGCGATCGCGGACATGACCATCATGGTAGGTCCGATGGGCTCGCTGCCCTGCACGTAGCGCCGTCCGACATCGATCAAGATGCCGCCCGCGAAGATCAGCAGCATGACGCCCGAAGCGACCGCGGCGCGTGTCTTCCATGTCTGGCCCCGGGTGAGCGCCACAAGGCTCAGCGCATACACAGCCGTATCGGACAGGTTGTCGACGCCGTTGGCGATCAGCGCGCTCGAGTCCGCGAAGAAGCCGGAAACGAAGAAGCCCGCAGCGATCGCCGCGTTCAGCAGCAGGACGATCCACAGTGTGCGGCGCTCCTGCCCGCCATTGTTGTCGTTGCCCGGGATCATCCCATCATCTCCTCAAGTGTCAGCAGGGCCAGGAAGCCGACGAAAAACATCGAGCTGATGAGCGGGGTGTCGGGTTTCTCGTGCGCCTCGACCAGCAACTCCTCCGTGACGAGGTAGAGCAGCGCCATCAGCCCGAAGCTGAGGAAGCCGGCGATCATCACCGGCGACAGCGCGGCGACCGGCACGGCAGCGAGCGCGCCGATCGGCAGCAGCAGGGCCAATGCCGAGACGATCACGATGATGCGCAAGCGCGAGCGATAGGTTTCCGCCAGCTCGTCGGTCAGCGTCAGTCCCAGAAATAACACTTCCAGAGTGAGCGCGATCGTCAGCAGGAGACCTGCCTTCTCGCCCGCCACGAAAGCGAGGCCGAGCACCAGGCCGTCGACCAGAATGTCGATGCCGATCGCGGCGAGTAGCGCCATCGGCCCCTTGAAGCGGGCCTCAAGAGCCTTGAGCCCCAGCATGGTCGCGACGCCCGCCGCCCCGCCGATCAACGTCGCGCTGGGCGATGCCTCATGCTTGACCTGCGGCAGGATTTCGGTCGCTGCCGCCGCGAACACGACGCCGGCAGCGAGATGCTGTAGGCCCGCCACGAGGCCAGGTTTCAACTTGGTGCGGCTCGCGACAATCGCGCCGAGCACGACCGCCAGCACAGGCGCAAGCGTATAGAGCAGTGCCTGCATTTCCTAGGACTCCTCCGGGGTTCGGTGGCAGACGCGGATCTTCCCGCGTCGCGTGAACGCGATCGATCCGCCCGCCACGACAGCCCGCGAATGGTCGCCGCGAAACTCGTCACCGGTTCGCTGCGCGCGCAGGATCTCGGTCCTGCCCTTCGGCAGCCAGGTGACGGCCATTTTCAAGCCGTCATCGATGAAGTCGACATCGGCGCGTGTGCCGTCGTCGCAGTACATGATGCGCTGCGCGATTAGTTTCGACGTCAGATGCTTTTCATGCGCCGGCTCGGTAGGCTGGGTCGGCGCTGGATTACACGCCCCTATAACCGCCCCGGAGACGAGAACGACGCCGAGGCGCGCGATCGCCAGACCGGCCCGATTCAGGCCGCACAAGGTTGTCACATTTGAAATCGACGTGTCAGACATCGGTCTCTTCCGACGAAGCGCCCTGTGGCGTTCGAAGGCAGGGCAGTTCATCGCGTGCCTTCCCGCTCGCAGATCCGGGTACGGCCATCGCCTTCCACGATGGTGAGCTGC
This sequence comes from Novosphingobium sp. UBA1939, assembly GCF_002336885.1. Classification (NCBI taxonomy): domain Bacteria; kingdom Pseudomonadati; phylum Pseudomonadota; class Alphaproteobacteria; order Sphingomonadales; family Sphingomonadaceae; genus Novosphingobium; species Novosphingobium sp. UBA1939. The sequence goes on from NZ_DDFB01000074.1 coordinate 7,813, forward strand.
GACCCCTTGAAGGTCGCGGTGGCTGTTTCGCCGACATATTGCAGGCCCTGCGCTGGCGCGGTCAGCATCATCGGCGGTCCCCCGTTGGAGCGCCGCAAATCGATCTGCAGGCCGTTGTCCTTGTAATCGACGAACAGCGGTTCCCCGTCGGAACAGCGATATCTATGCCGCCCCATTTCCCCGGTCGCCACGGCGCTGTCGGACGAATGGATCTGCTGCTCCGTTGGCGGGGCTGGCGGCTTTCTTTCCGAGCACGCCGCGAGCCCGACAACGAGGATGACGGCGGGCAGCACCCGCTTACAGTGCATCATCATCGCGCCTTCCTCCTGTAGCGGAAGGGGACGCGCTGACGATTGATAGCCCGGGCAGGCTGACCTACCCGCCAGCGGAGATAGGTTGCGAGGCGATCGTCAGATTCGACCATCAGGGATCGCAGGCGGCGCAACATCATCGCCGCGAACGGCAGGGAGAGCGCCCCGCGCAGCGTGCAGCTATGCGTTAGCCTGGTGCCGCCATCGTCCCCCGCCAGCTCGTACCGCTCTTCGAGCGTGAACAGATAGGGGATGCCGCAGGACCAAGCGAAGGCGTGCGGTTTATCGAATCGATCAATCCGTGCTGGCGTCCGAATTGGCCGGGTGATGCCCTGGATCGCAAAGGTGCATTCTGTGTCGCCGAGCCGGGACGGATCATCGAGAAATACGAGCGGACTCCACGCCCGGCGATGATCCGGATCGGTGAGTGCCGACCAGATGCGCAGTGGCCCGCCGTGAAGCATCGAGCTGGTTATGGTGCGAGGCATATCCCCATCTCCCAGAGATGGGCGGGGCGATCGCGGATCGCCCCGCCCATCCATCAGGCCAAGTTGTTCACGAAGGTCTGACCGTGGTCGTCCCCTTCATGCTCCTCATTGTAGTGCTCGGGTTTCTCGATCACTTTCTGCCCGAACCGGGCATAGAGTGTCGGCAGCACGAACAGCGTAAGAAGCGTCGCCGAGATCAGACCGCCGATGACGACCGTCGCCAAAGGCTTTTGAACCTCTGCGCCGGCGCCTTCGCCCAGCGCCATCGGCACGAAGCCGAGGCTGGCGACTAGCGCGGTCATGATGACGGGTCGCAGACGCTGCATCGCGCCAACATGCGCGGCTTCCTCGCGGCTCATCCCTGATCGGATCAGATCTTGGATCGAGCTGACCATGACGAGGCCGTTGAGGACCGCGATGCCCGAGAGGGCGATGAAGCCCACTGCCGCCGAGATCGAGAAGTCCATGCCCCGCAGGAACAGCAACAGGACGCCGCCCACCAGCGCGAAAGGCACGCCGGTGAACACGATCGCGGCGTCGCGGACCGATCCCAACGCCCCGTAGAGGAGCAGCAGGATCAAGATGAAGCAAGCCGGAATGACCAGCTTCAGCCGTTCGCTTGCCGATTGGAGGTTCTCGAACTGGCCGCCCCATTCGAGATAGGTGCCGGCAGGCAGCCGGAGTTGGCTGCCGATCGCCGCCTGCGCATCCGCCACGACGGATCCGACGTCGCGGCCACGCACGTTGGCTTGCACCACCACGCGCCGCTTGCCGTTCTCGCGGCTGATCTGGTTCGGACCATCGACCACCTTGATCTCGGCGACGCTGGACAGCGGTACATAGCCGCCGCCTGCCACCGGCACCTGCACCTGTTGGAGCAGGCCGATGTCGGCACGCTGCGCCTCCGACAGGCGGATCACCACGGGGAAGCGACGGTCGCCCTCGAAGATCTGGCCCGATGTTCGCCCGCCGATCGTCGCAGTCACGGTGTCCTGCACATCCTGAGCCGTAACGCCCAACCGCGCCATCGCGTCGCGGTTGACGCGAATGTCGAGCATGGGAAGACCGGTCGTCTGCTCCACCTTCACGTCCGCTGCGCCTTGCGTTCTGCGCAGCACCGCCGCGATTTGCTCGGCCGTCCGGTTCATCTGGTTGAAGTCGTCCCCGAACACCTTCACCGCGATGTCGCCGCGCACGCCGGCGATCAGCTCGTTGAAGCGCATCTGGATGGGCTGGGTGATCTCGTAGGCATTTCCCGGAATCTTCGCGAGATTACCCTCGATCCGGCTGACCAGCTCCTCCTTGGGAAGCTCAGGATCCGGCCAATCCTTGCGCGGCTTCAGGATGACGAACATGTCGGTCGCGTTCGGCGGCATCGGGTCGGCCGCCAGCTCGGCGGTGCCCGTCTTGGAATAGACGAATTGCACCTCCGGCTGCTTCGACATCATCCGCTCGATCGGCACCTGCATCGCCTGGCTCTGCTGGACCGACGTTGCCGGAATGCGGAGCGACTGGATCAGCAAATCGCCTTCGTCGAGCTGCGGCAGGAACACCGAGCCGAGCGTAGTGAAAGCAAGCGCCGCCACCACAAGGCTTCCCACACCCGCACCGATCGTCAGCGTCGGGCGCTTCATGGCCCGGTCGAGACCGGGTTCGTAGCGCTTCTTCAGCCACGTGATGATGCGGCCGTCCTTCTCCTCGACCTTCTTCGACAGCCAGATCGCAATCATCGCCGGCACGAAGGTGAGAGAGAGGATGAAGGCGAAGGCGAGCGCGATGATGACGGTCAGCGCCATCGGTCCGAACGTTTTACCCTCCACGCCGGTCAGCGTGAGCAGCGGTACGTAGACGAGGATGATGATTGCCTGCCCGTA
>NZ_DDFB01000074.1:10508-105544 GCF_002336885.1 Novosphingobium sp. UBA1939
ATGATGACGGCGCCGTCGACGATCAGACCGAAGTCCAAAGCCCCAAGGCTCATCAGATTGGCCGAGACCCCAGCGCGCAGCATACCAAAGCCTGTCAGCATCATGGTGATCGGGATGACCAACGCCGCGATCAGGGCCGCACGGAAGTTGCCGAGCAGCAGGAAGAGCACGACGATGACCAGCACCGCGCCTTCGGACAGGTTTTTCGCGACCGTCTTGATCGTCGAATTGACCAGCTCGGTGCGGTTAAGCACCGGCTGAATTACGACGTCAGGAGGCAGCGAAGCGTTGATCGTCTTCAGTTTCTCAGCGACCGCGGTCGACACGATGCGGCTGTTCTCGCCGATCCGCATGATCGCCGTGCCGACGACGACTTCGGTACCGTTCTCCGATGCCGAACCCATGCGGATCGCCTGACCCGTCTTCACAGTCGCAACTTGTTCGACCGTGATCGGCACGCCGTTACGTGTCGCGATCACGGTCCTGGCCAACTCGCTGGCATTGCGAACGAGCGCATCCGAGCGAACAGCCAGACCTTCGCCATTGCGATTGACGAAGCCACCGCCGACGCTGGTGTTATTGCGCTCCAGCGCATTTCCCAGGTCCGTCAGCGTGATGCCGAGCGAGGCCAGCTTCTGCACGTCGGGCACGACGAGGAACTGCTTGGCGTAACCGCCAATCGAGTCGACACCGGCGAGGCCCGGTGTGGTCTTCAGAAGCGGCGTCACGATCCAGTCCTGCGCGGTGCGCAGGTAGGTCGCCTTGTCCTCTTCGGTCGTCAGTCGCTCGCCCTCTGGCGTGATGTAGCTGCCATCGGGCTGTTGGCCCGGTTCACCGGGCTTGTGCTTGTCGTCCTCGCGATGATCGAGACGAACGGTGTACATGTACACCTCGCCCAGGCCTGTCGCGATCGGACCCATTTCAGGGTTCACGCCGTCGGGCAGATTCTCTTGCACGCCCCGCAGACGCTCGCCCACCTGCTGGCGGGCGAAATAGATGTCCGTCGCGTCCGAAAAGACCGCCGTGATCTGCGCGAAGCCGTTGCGGCTCAACGAGCGCGTATATTCCAGGCCGGGGGTGCCGGCGAGCGCGGTTTCGATTGGAAACGACACCTGCTTCTCGACCAGCTCGGGCGAGAGGGCAGGCGCGCGGACGTTGATCTGGACCTGATTGTTGGTGATGTCCGGCACCGCGTCGATCGGTAGCCGGTAGAGGGAAAAGGCGCCGATGGCGGCGACGATGACGGTGAGGAGCAGGACTAGCCAGCGCTTCTCGACCGCCCAGGTTACGATACGGGCGATCATGGCTTAATCCTCGTGGCTCGCTTCGCCCTTGCCGATCTCGGCCTTGAGCGTGAAACTTCCGGTGGTGGCGATCTGTTCGTTGCCGGTCAGGCCCGACCGGACGATCACCGTGTCGCCCGACGCATCGCCGAGCTGGACCGGGGTCGCCTTGAAGCCGGTGGGCGTGCGCACGAACACGACCGACTTGCCCTCGAAACTCTGGACCGCCGTCGTCGGCACGCGGACCGCCCCGCTCCCGCCGCTGCCCGTGAGCTGCACGGCTGCCGTCACAGGCTCGCCGACCCGCCATTCGCCACCGCGATTGTCGAGGGTGGCGAGCGCAGGCACGAGCCGCGTCTGCGGATCAAGCGCCGGCGACACGAAGGTCACGCGGGCGGTCGCCTGACGGCCTGCCGCCTTCACCAGCACCGTATTGCCGGGACGCACCCGGCCCGCATCCTCGGGCTTGAGATTAAGCGCGATCGACACCTGGCTCAGGTTGGCGATGCGATAGAGTTCGGCATCCGCCGCGACCGTTTGTCCCAGCGTCACGGGGCGCGCAATGATCTGGCCCGAGATCGGCGCGGCAATGCCGAGCCGGTTGAGCCCGCCGCCGCCGACACCCGCCGCCGAAACCATGCTCTGCGCCTGCGTCAGGGCGATCCGCGCCTCCGTCGCCGCTGTGCGGGCGGCGATCAGATCCTGTTCAGGGGAGACTCTCTGCGCGAACAGCCGCTGTTCGCGCGCGAGGTTCGAATTAGCGAGCTGAAGCCGCGCCCGCGCCGCCTCGACCTCGCCCTTGATCTGCGCCGCCTCGCGGCTTTCGATGACCGCAATGGTCTGGCCGCGTCCGACCGATTGGCCGAGGTTACGGGTGAGCGCGACCACGCGTCCCGCAATTGCGGCCGAGACGACCTGCGTTCCCTGTGGGTCGCCCTCGATGATCGCGGGCAGCTCGATCGTCCCGGCCCCGCCGATGATCGGCCGTCCGACCTGGACGCCCGCTGTGGCGATCTGGTCGGCACCCAATGTGACGACGCCTTCACCGGCATGACCGCCTTCAGCACCGCCCTTTTCCGTGCCCGCTGCCGTCTCATTGGCAGCTGCGCCTTCGGCAGTTGCCTCGTTTCCGCCATCCTTGCCGCCGCAGGCAGCCAAGAGCAGGGCGAGCGACGCCGCGCCCGCGAGATAAAAGCTCTTCATCACTGATTCCCCCCATTGGGCGCACGAGCGGTCAGTCGCTCCACTTGCGCGCGGGCATTCTGGTAATTGGCAAGCGCGTCGATCGCGGCGACCCGCGTTTCGGCGAGCGTGCGTTCAGCATCGAGCAATTCGAGCTGGCCGAACTTGCCCTCGCGATAGCCGATCCGCGCGATGCGGGCGGCCTCCTGTGCAGCCGCCAGCGCCGGCCCCGACGCCGCACGAGCCGTCGTTGCGGCATTGGCCGCCTGCGCCTGCGCGTCCGTGATCGCCTGTTCGATGTCGAGCGCGGTCACGCGGCGCTGCGCATCCGCCTGGGTCCGCTGCGCGGTCGCCTGCGCAATCGCGGCGCGACCATTGTTGAACACCGGGATCGGGATCGACACGCTGAACACCGCCGCCATGTCGTTGGTCGCTTCCAGGCGGCGGATCGACGGCCCGACGTTCAGGTCAGGCACGCGATTGGCGCGCGCGAGCCGCACGCCGGCTTCGGCAATGGAGAAATCCGCGTTGGCTGCCGCCAGCGCGAGTGTGCCGGTCGTGTTGACCGGTGCCAACGGCCCATAGACGTTCACACCGGGAAGGCGATCGAGCAGCGTGTCATCGAGCAGGCCGTCGATCGGCCGTCCGATCCGACGCGCCAGATTGGCGCGGGCCGCCTCGGCCAAGCGAAGCTGCCGCTCCACATTGGCGTCGGCATTGATACGCGCGACATCCGCGCGCTGTTGCTCGAGTGGCGATGCCCGCCCTGCCTGCACGCGAACGCTCGCGGCCCGCAGCGCATCGCTGGCGATCCGGGCCTGATCGCGGGCTGTCATTACCCGGCGATCGGCCGCGACCGCTTCGACATAGAGCTGCGTTACCTGAAGCCGGACATCCGCCGCGATGATCGCGGCCTGGATCTCGGCCCGGGACAATTGCGCATTGGCGACCGCGACGCGGGCGCCGCGCTTGCCGCCTAGCTCGATCGGGATCGCAAAGCCGACCGTGGTTTCCGCGCTGCGGACCCCCCGATACGGCCCGGAGCCGATGACATTCTCGACTTGGCCTTGAACCACCGGATTGGGCCGCAAGCCGGCGACTGTGCGACCTGCACGGGCCGCGTCGATTCCAGCTGTCGCCGCTTCCGCAGCAGGGGCCGAACCGCCCGCTGCACTGACCGCTTGGTCAAGCGTGTAGACCGGCGCATCCTGCGCAACAGGCGCGGACGGTCCGACCTGCGCCTGCGCCATCGTGGCGCAAGACGCTGCGGCCAGCATGGCCGCGAGGATACGATTCATGAAAATAGGACTCCTGACGATGATCGACAGGGGCGCGCCAACGCACGCCCAAATCGGACGTCAGGCTTGGGGGGGCCTCAAATGGACCATGCCGGTGCGGCCGTCGAGCGACGCAGAGGCGGAGATTGTCGGCTTGGGCACTGTGAGGACGGGGGTATATTCCATCGTCGTGCGCGCAGGCGCGCCGACGTCGTGTCCGTGACAATAATTGTGATGATGCGGGACATTCTTGTCCGAGTCCGATGGCACCTGATCGATGTCACCGGCGGTATGGACCGTGAACTCAACGCCCGCGATGCTTCCCCCCGCCAGATCGGCGGCATGGGCCATGCCGGAGAAGCTGGTCAGGACCAGCATCAGGCATGTCAGGAAAGGCAAAAAGGCTCGCACTAGCTTGCCTCTATCACGGAAGGGTTTTCATGTCATTGCACTAATTCGAACCAAGGGTCACTGAGCCGGAACCCGAGCGGGATCGGTCGCGCCCGTTCCAGGCGAACCCGACCGCAATGGCGACCGCCATCAGGAGTTGCGCCAGCACCGATTGCCAAGTGGGAAACACGCCGAGCATCGACAGCCGTGGCACGTCCGCGAGCGGTGCGATGTTGATAAGGCCGGCTTCCTGGAGCGCGGCGACGCCTTTACCCGCCAGCACGACGGTCAGGACCGCCATGAGCCAGGAGCTATAGCGGAAGAACTGCGCGATCGGCAGCTTGCGACTGTAGCGAAGCATGGCCCAAGCGATCAGGCTGAGCAGTCCAATCGCCGACCCGGCCCCCGCGAGAAGCATCCCGTTGTCACCTTGCGCCGAAAGCGCGGCATAGAACAGGATCGTCTCGAAGACCTCGCGATAAACTACGACGAACGCCAGCCCGAACAGGAACCAGCCCGACCCGCCCGAGAGCGCCCGCGACATCTTCTCGCGAATATAGCGCTGCCACTGATCGGCCTGCGCCTTGCCGTGCATCCAAATCCCGACCGAGAGCAGCACGACCGCGGCGAACAGCGAGCCAAACCCTTCCGTCAGCTCCCGGCTCGCACCGCTGATCCCGATCGCATAGGTGGCGACCGCCCAGGTGATCCCGCCCGCGATGATCGCGCTGACCCAGCCGCCATGCACGTACCGCAGCGCCTCGCCGCGCTCGGCTTTACGCAGGAACGCGATCATGGCGACAACGATGAGCAGGGCTTCGAGCCCTTCACGCAGCAGGATCGTGAACGCGCCCAGGAACGTGGACGCTTCGGTGGCGGCATCAGGCGCGAGCGCCGCTTCCGCATCGTCGAAAAGGCCGCCCAGTACTGCGACCTTCTCCGCGAGATCATCGGGCGACGCGCCCCGGTCGATCGAGGCGCGGAACTCCCCCATCGCGCCCTCGATTCGACCCATCAGCGTCGCGTCGCGCGCGGTGAGTGTTGGCTCGATCGGCTCGAACCCATCGAGATAGGCCGACAGCGCCAGCTCTTTCGCCATGCGCGCATCGCCGCGCCGCGCAGCCGCCACGCTTTCGGCGAGTTTGGCGCGGGCGACCGCGAGCGAGCCGGGAGCCTGTTGTATCACCTGTTCGGGATGACGACGCAGGAACGCGAGCACTGGGTCAGCCTTGGCGTCGCCGATCGCCGCGCCGAGCGCGGCCGGGGTGAGCGCGACCAGGGTTTTCAGGTCCGGAATGCGCCGGCGAAGGGTCGGGTCGGATTTCCAAAGCCGCTCGCCTTCGCGCGCCTGCGCATCCGTGAAGGCGAAGCTCCCGGCTCGGAATGCTAACGCCCAGCGCTGATCGTTGGGCAGATCGGCGAAGCTCTGCATCGCGGTCCCGTCGATGCCTTGCGTCACCACCTGATAGAGCGCGAACACGCTGCGCTGGCGCGCGCGCTCGGCATCGGTGAAAGCAATCGGGGGCGTAGCGAGCTTGGCGGCGTCAGGGCCACGGCCGTTGCCCGTCATCCCGTGGCAGGACGCGCAGGATTGTCGGAACAGGGCATCGCTGGAGACGAGGTTCGGAGCCTTATCGGGCGCGAGCGGCACCGGGTAGGCGCGCAACAGATCGGCCGCGAGCCCGTGCGCCAATGTTGCCACCTGTTCAGTCGGTCCCTTTTCCGCGATCACCGCCTGGAGGTTGGCAGCCCGCTGGATGAGGGCTTGACGCTCCGGCTTCGCCGGCAGGCCCTGAAGCCGTGTCGAGACCGACGCGGCGAACTCCGTCATCTCGGCATATTCCGACGTGCTCTTGATCCGACCGTTGGCGACCGCGCCGCCATAATCGACGGCCATATAGTCGAGCAGCCGCCATGCGGTTTGCACGTCGCCGGGTTCGGCGATTGCCGCAGCAGGGATCAGCAGCGCCGCGAGCGCGGAGAGCAGCCGCAACGAGAGCATTGCCCGGATCAACGCGAGCAGACGCACTACCGCTCTCCCAATTCGCGCCGAGCGCCAGTGACGATTTCATAAGCGGAGTGGAGGAACAGGAGGGCGATGAGGCCGGCGACGGCGAGGTCCGGCCAGGCGCTTCCTGTCCACGCCACCAGACCGGCTGCGGCGATCACCGCCACGTTGGCGAGCGCGTCGTTGCGGCTGAACAGCCAGATCGCGCGAACATTGGCGTCCCCTTCCCGGAAACGCGCAAGCACCAAGGCGGACACGACATTGATCGCGAGCGCGACAACGCCGATTGTGCCCATCAGTTCGGCATCGGGCGCGGTTGCGTTCAGGGCGCGCCAAATCGCGAAACCGATTACGCCCACGCCAAGCGCACCGAGAAACAACCCCTGCGTCAGCGCGACCTTTGCCCTCGCCCGTGCGGACCAGGCAAGCGCGAGAAGACCGATAAGGCTGATCGACCCGTCCCCGAGAAAATCGAGGGAATCCGCTTTCAGCGCTTGGCTATCGGCGATGAACCCGCCGAACAGCTCGGCGACTCCGAAGCCGAGGTTGAGCACCACGACGGTCAGCAGCGCACGGCGATAGGCCGGATCGGTTTGCGCGCGCGCGGGCTCCCCGTGGCACCCGCAGCTTTCGGTAGAAGCATTCATGCGGCCTTCCTTACCACCTCCAGTCGCTGTAGAAGCAAGCGAAATGTGCGACACGTTCGCATAAGCAAGGATGGCATGATGAAGCCGGTGATGATTGGGCAGCTCGCCAGCGAGACCTCGACGAAGGTGACGACGATCCGCTTTTATGAGTCGATCGGGTTGCTCCGATCCGCCCCTCGCACGGCGTCGGGTCGCAGAACCTACGATGCCAGTGACATTGAGCGTTTGCACTTCATCCGCAACGGTCGCCGGCTTGGCTTCTCCGTCGACGAGATCCGTTCGTTGATGGGGCTGGCGCAGAACCCGGACCAGGATTGTGGTGCCGCCTCAGCTATCGCTGCTCAGCACCTCAAGGATGTGGAGGAGAGACTGGCGCAACTCGCGGTGTTGCGGGATGAGTTGGCAATGCTCAGCCAGAGCTGCACCAAGGCGCGCATGGCCGATTGTCGGATCATGAAGGCGATCGGCAAAGGCCACCCTCAAGCCGATCAATAATAATCGGCCAGCCTGAGCTCGCGCACATCACCCGAGGCCATCGTCAGCTTTACGAGGGTGCCAGCAGGCCGGGAGCGCACTTGCCAGAGCTCCCCACGCGTATAGTTCGCATCGATCGAATGGCCGTTCACCGCCACGATCCGGTCGCCGACCGCCCAGCCAGCCTTTTCCGCGGGACTGTTCGCCGCCACATGAACAACGGTGAGCGCCGTTGGTGAGGCTGCGAGGCCAAGGCCGCTACGGTCCTTCAGCATCGGCAGGCGACGACGAGGACCGAGTGGCCGGAGCCACACGAATCCGGCGGTCACGTCGAACACCACGTCGAATTGAGCGATCAGCGGTAGGCCGACATTGCCAACCGTGCTGGTGGAGAGCCAAGCTCTCATCCCGAGTGTGGGGACGTTCGAGACGCCAAGCCCTTCGATGTTGATGTTCTGGATCGTGAAAGCATCGTTGATACGCACACCATCGACGCCGCCGATCGCCGCGGTCGAGACGAGCTTCCCGTTCAACAGCCCTTGATCGCGGGCATAGGCCGACGAGAGCATCAGCGCGGCCGAGCTGCCAAGATCGATCATCAAGGGCACGGGAGGCAAACCCGAGACGGAAGCTCGAATGAACAGCTCCTGCTTGGCACCGCGCCCGAGCGCGACAGCGCGCCAGTCGGGACCGGCGAGAAACGTGCCTGACTTGACGACCGCCATACGCCTTTTCGCGAAATCGAGCGCGATGCAGCTACCCGTGAACATATCGGCACCGAGGAGGATATCGATCGGTCGTCCGAAGGCCGCCGACACTGAACTCAGATCACCAACGACGGCAAAGGGTAAGCGACGGGTTTCGCGGGCGAGCTGTACGTCGATGTCGCGGACCAGCAGCACCGGGGCCTTGGCGCTCAGCCCGCTAATCATGCGCCGCTCACCATCGTTCAAGCCGAGCTTCGCCGCGAGCGCCGTGCTCATGATCGACGCGCCGCTGCCACTGTCGAGCACCGCCCGCACCGGCACTCCGCGCACTTGTGCCGAAACAAGGAGGGTATCACCCGTGCCGACTTCCAGCGGCTCCCATTCGAGGTGAGCCGCACCGAAGTTCCACGAGCCCGCAGACCGGGAAGTCTGTCGCGCGAGCGTTGGAGAACCGAGCACCAAGCCGGTTCCACAGGCCACCAGCCGCGCCACTAATGAGCGTCGAGACATACCGATTGCTTCAACACGGGCCGTCAAAAAGCCACCTCCAGCCCCCCGTCCGCAGGAGAGCAAATTGCGGTTACATGCTCCAGCCACTGGAGGAGCAAGTGCTTTTGGTGCGCCCGAAAATCCTCAGAAGCGCTTGGAGAACTTTAGATGAAGGATGGTGCAGACCGCTTAGATGCCTTCCCGATAACGAACGGTTCCGGGGGACGCTGGGCCGATCGGGACCGCAAACGGTGTAAACGCTCGCGCTAAGTGGCGGCATTCTGATCGCGCTATTTGTCGGCGAGCGTCGCTACGCGGCTACCGGCTTGGTCTCGGCCGATCGCACATAGGCGTAGAGTTTTGGCTTGGAGATGCCGAGCATCGAGCAAATCTTGGCGATCGGCATCGTGTTCTCGTGGTAGAGCCTGACGGGCAGGTCGCGCTTTTCCTTGCCGAGTGCGGCCGGCCGGCCACCCTTCTTGCCGCGAGCGCGGGCTGCGGTGAGACCGGCCTGGGTCCGCTCGCGGATCAGGTTGCGCTCGAACTCCGCCAATGCCCCGAACAGGTGGAAGGTAAGCTTGCCCGACGTGGTGGTCGTGTCGATCGCCTCGTGCAGGCTCAGCAGCCCGACCTTTTCCTCGTCGAGGTAGGTCATCCATCCGATCAGATCACGGAGCGAGCGGCCGAGCCTGTCGAGGCGCCAGACCACCAGTGTGTCGCCGGCGCGAAGCAGCTCCTTCACCTTTTCCAATCCAGGGCGAGCGGCAGTCGCCCCGGAGGCCTTGTCGGTGATGACCTTCTCGCAGCCGGCAGCCTTCAGCGCATCACGCTGGAGGTCCAGGTTCTGCTCGGCGGTCGATACGCGGGCGTAACCGATTTTCATGCGTAGGGCCGGTGGCGCCCCGATCGGGCGCGGTTTGGGAAGAAAGTCGTCATCGGCAGGTCTATGTTGCCCTAGTTTTCTTTACCGGGTAGATTTACGTCGAACAGGCCGGTTTGGCAACGCGAGCGGACTCGCATGGCGATGGGCAGGCAAATCTCCGTTTTCCTTACCTGCGACACGGACCGTCGGCGGTGACGCATCCGGCGCTTGTCCCGCCGCTGGCGATCGAGCGCTACCGCGTCCTTGAACCGCACCTCGCCGATGGCATCCCGCTCGCGGACCTCGCCCGCACCGGCACGCTGAGCGAGCGGACGTTGCAGCGCTGGCTCGGGCGCTACCGTGCCGAAGGACTTGCCGGTCTCGCGCGTCTGCCGCGCAACGATCGGGGCAGGCTGCACCTGCCGGAACATCTGGTCGAACTGACCCGCACTCTCGCCACCAAGCGCCCGCGACCCCCGGTCGCCGCCATTCACCGAAAGGTGCAGGAACTCGCCATCGCGCATGGACACCGAACCCCCAGCTATGCGGCCGTCGCGCGTGTCGTCAGGGCGATACCGGCAAGCCAGATCGCCGCAGCCTCCGATCCGGCCGTCTACCGCGACCAGCACGAGCTAGTGCATCGGCGCGAAGCCGCGACCTCGAACGAGATGTGGCAGGCCGATCATACCGTTCTCGACATTCTCGTGCTCGATGATGCCGGAACCCGGTGCGTCCTTGGCTGACCGTCATCGTTGACGATCACAGCCGAGCCATCGCCGGTTACTTCCTCAGCCTCGATGCCCCCAGTGCCCTCAACACGGCGCTCGCCTTGCGGCAGGCGATCTGGCGCAAGCCCAATCCCGAATGGATCGTCAGCGGCATTCCCGAACAGCTTTACGTCGACAACGGCTCGGATTTCATCTCCGAGCATATCGAGCAGGCGTGCATCGCCCTCAAAATCCGCCTCATCCATTCGCTGCCGGGGCGTCCTCGCGGGCGCGGCAAGATCGAGCGGCTGTTCCGCACCATCAACGACATGTTCCTGCCCGACCTGCCCGGCCACCTGATCGCGGGCAAGCCGCTGTCGGCGCCAGTGCTCACGCTCGACGAGCTGCGCGCCCGCTTCGAGGCGTTCGTGTGCGGCGTCTATCATCGTCGCCCGCATGGCAGCACCGGCGAACCGCCGATCACGCGCTGGCAGAAGGGCGGGTTCCTGCCCGCAATGCCCGACAGCCTTGAACAGCTCGACATGCTGCTCGTGCACGTGCCCAAGCCCCGTAAAGTGCTGCGCGACGGCATCCGTCTGATGGGCAGGCGCTATGTCGAACCCACGCTCGCGGCCTTCGTCGGCGAGCAGGTCGAGGCGGTCTATGACCCCCGCGACCTGACCGAGATCCACGTCTACCACCAGGGCCGGTTCGTCTGCCGTGCGCTCAGCTCCGAGCACGCTGGGCACCCGTCGTTGCGCGCGATCCAGCGCGCCCGGCGCGGCGCGAAGGAGCGCGACAAGCAGGTGCCTGCCCCCACGGAGACCTTCGATGGCGACCAAGAGGATACGGCTTCCCGGCCCACCACCTACCGAGGGCTCCGGCTCTACGCCGCTGACGATTGAGTTCCTGGTCGAGCAGCCGTTCCTGGCGACCCGCGAACATGCCCGGTTCGTCGAGTTTGCCGAAGCCTGCGCGCACTACCGCTATATCGGCGTGTGTCATGGCCGGCCGGGCGTCGGAAAGACGCGATCGGCGCGCGAGTTTTCCAGCTTCCCCGACCTGGGGGAATATGCCGCGCTCCGTCCCATTGCCGCGCTCCTTGGCGAAAAGGTCGCTCGCTGCCGCGCCGTCTTCTACACCGTGTCGGTCAGCAACACGCCCAAGACGATCGACGCGGTGTTGGGCCTCAACCTCATTAAGCTGGGCTATGCCCGGCTGACGGTCGCGGGCGGCTCGCAGGACGAAATCACCCATGACGCCGCCCGCATCGCCTGCCCCCTCGTCATCGTCGACGAGGCCGACCGCCTGACCATAAAGTCGCTCGAACATCTCCGCGACATGGCCGATCGCCACGGCTTCGGGCTGATCCTGATGGGTATGCCGGGCTTGGAGAAGCGCCTCGCCCGCTATGCCCAGCTCTACTCGCGGATCGGCTTCGTCCACGAGTTCAAACCGCTTACCGAGACCGAAATGCGGCTGCTGCTCGCGACCCACGCCGGCGATTTCGGGATCAGCTTCGACCCGGCCCAACTCGACGCGATCGAAGCGCAGGCAGCCGTGATCCGCATCACGCGCGGCAACTTCCGGCTCATGGAGCGCCTGTTCGCGCAGATGCGGCGGATCATGACCCTCAACCGCGTCGAGGAGGTCACCGCTGACATCGTTCAGGCCGCGCGCGATTGCCTCGTCATCGGACCCGGCAACTGACAAATAGCGCGATCAGAACGCCGCCATTTAGCGCGAGCGTTTACACAGGATAAGATCCATACCGTTTCCGGAACCACTTTCTTGTTTCCTCTTCGAAATTGGACTGTGCTGATGAGTTTGAGCGATGGTGGCTTCGCTCATACACTACGCGCTACCAGGCCCCTGCCCGTTTCTTAGGCTTAACGTTGTAGCTCAAGACCCCGGGGGCTCAGCCTCCCTTCTCCGGTTCTTGCCGCTGCGCAAATCCCTCGATCTACCTGCCGCCGTCGTGTGGTCGCACGGCATCATCCAAAGACCTATTTAGGCCGTCATGACTAGCCAATCTTCGCCATAAGGCGCCCCGCCGCCCCCTGCTCTGCCGCGAGATTGCGATTATAAGCGAGCGGCATCCGCGGCGACTTCCACCGCAGCGCGTCCATGATGCCGGCCAAATCCTCCCCGCTGGCGAACAGGTCCTGATTGAGCCCGATCCGCGTCGAGTGCGCACTGATCCCCTTCAGCAACCGCGCCAGATCGTCCGCCGTCAAATCGGGCAGCGCGCCACGGTCGAACGCGCGGCCGATGATCGACCGAAAGATTGGTCCGATCGAGCCCGGGTGCAGCGCCACGGCGCCGATGTCATACTCGACCCGCGCCTTCACAGCGGGCTTGGACAGCGTCTTGCGCAGATCCCAGGTCTCCCGGCCCGAGATGCTGTCGATCGAACGACCCTTCACAGCCGCCCGCGCTTTGTAGCGCCGTACCTGCACCCGCCGGAACAACGGCCCCGCGTCGATCCCAGCGGCCTCTCTCCACGCCGCGACAGCCCGCACAGAGCGGGGCGACAAATAGGCTGTGGCTCCCTCGCCCTCCTGATCGCCTTTGCTTCGCGCGATGGCGAGGAGGCGCGCTTCGGGATCAAGCGCCTCGAGAATGTCATTGATGCTGATTGCGACGAGCTCCGATGCACGGAGCCCCGTGTCATAGGCCACCGACAACAGGGCTCGGTCCCGCAAGCCTGGCAGATCGCCCGCGCACGCCTCCAGCAAAGCTCGCACATTCAGTCCGCGAGGACTGTCGCGCTCCACGTCTCGCACTGGCCCCTTGAAGCGCAAGGGACGCGCCTGAGCCTGCGCGGTGCCCTTCTCGCGCCGGATCGCGCGTAGCCGCAGCTTCACGAGATCAGCCTGGGTGGGATCCTTGAGATCAAGCAGCTGATGGATCTTGGCGATCGACGCCTTGTAGCGGCCAAGCGAGGCGGGCTTGGCCCCCTGCCCTGCCCGCGCGTCGAGATAGTCGGCGACGATCTCGGGCGTGGCCGGCAGTGCAATCCGGTTGTTGCGCCGACACCACGCATCGAACGCCTCGACGTCGGACTTGAGCGCACGGATGCTGTGGGGCGATGAAGCGGCCTGATAGGCGGCGATCAGGCCCTCGTTGACGGTGATGCGCTCGCCGGCGCGCATCTGCACGATCGTCCACGCAAGGTCGGCCGGCGCCCTGATGTCGGCTGCCAAAATTGACGTCATCGACGCCTTCCGTGACAGGGTTCGCGTGCCATAATTGATGGCAATGCGGCACGCGCATTTACACGCCGCTGAATTGAACTACCTTCCCTGTCATGTCCGCGGTCCCTTCCTGGCGTGCTGGCTTCGAATTGGAGGTCATCCTCGGTGACCTAGGCGATCCCCGTTTCGAACGAGAACTACGTGAGGGTGAGGCCATGGACGAGGCTTCGCCGACCTTCTGCCGGGCCTTCGCGTCAAAATTGCGCGAGCTGACAGGACGATCTTGGTCAGCCCCCTCCAAATCCCCGAAGCGCCCCGGCTTCTACGTTGTCCCGGAATATGGGCTGGACCCATTGAATTGGCCGGAATGCCGCCTCGCCGGCGTGGAACTGTTGACTCCTCCGTTGCCCCTCGACGAAGCTGAGGCGGTCAGAACCGAACTCTACGAGGCAATCTACGAGATCGACGGCGATTTCAATTTCTTCGCCAGTGAACACACCGATGGCTGCGGTTGGCACATCAACATTGATGCCGGTGATGGCTACCGGCTCGATCCGGACCGCTTCATCCTCGGCGTCGATGAACTGCTGCTGCTCGCGAACAACGATCGGCTGTTCAGCCGCTACACTGGCCTGCAACGCCATGCTGTAGGCGTTCCGCTGCTGCGCCATCTGGCGCAAGATCCGGAAGGCAAGTTCCTACTCGGAACGGCCCTCGGCAATCTGCTCGATGCGAGTGCCGGACGCGACAAAGGCTACGCCGCCAACTTCGGCAAGCTCTTGAAGGGCTATCTCGAATTGCGCCATTTCAGCGCAGAGTCGTTCTTCAACGGCCCCCATCTCATCGAGCAACTCGAGCGCATACCCGCGGCCTTCGAGGTTTGGCCCGCCCACAGCCATCCCTTCGAGCAGGCCTTCCGCCACAAGTTCCTGCTGCTTTCGCGCTGGCTTGCCCGCATTCGCGCCAAGCTGGAGTGGAATCTGACCCACGGCCTGGTCGCCGCCGCGGGTCGCGTCCATTTCGCCGGCGAGCCGCTCGGCCACCTGATGGCCAATGGCCTGGTCGAGCTCAATCTCTACGGGCGCGGCGAACATGAGTATGTCGCCACCATCCGCGACATCGTCCTCGCCGATATTCCCGAAGCGGTCGCCTTGCTCGCGCTCGATCTTGCCGAGCTCTACAATCTCGGCGTCCGGCAGCGTGCCAGCAGCAACAAAGCGTTTCAGCGGGCAGTGCTCCAGCTGGCCGGACAACTGAGAAAGGCGCCTGGCCTTTCGAGTTCAGCGCAGCTGGACGAGCTGGCGAAGGTCGAGACGCTGCGACGGGCGATGCATCCGCAATTCTATGCGGCAACCAAGCCATAGAGCTACCCGCCCTCCCCTGTAGGCAAGTGTCCTACGCGGCCGTTCCTCCGTCGCTGTCGCGCAAGCGTCCCAGCACCCGTGCCGCCGCATTGTTACCCACGGCCAGTTCGCGCGCATAGCGTAGCGCGGTGGTTGGCGACGACCAGCGCAGGGCGAGGGCAATTCCAGACCCATCCTCACCCGCCGCGAACAGATCCTGGGTCAGCCCGACCCGGAACGAATGGGCGCTCAAGGCCCGAACGGTGTCGCCTTCCATCCCGGGCTCAAGCTCGACATGGCCGAGATCGATCGCCTCGAGCACCCGGCGGCGCAGGATCGCGACCACACCCTGGCGGGTGAGCGGCTTGGCGCCAATGTAGTGCCGCACGACCCGCTGTCCGGCAGGATCTGGCGGACTGGTCAGCACATTGATCCGACGAAACACCGGGCCTTCGCTGAGGCCACTTGCCAGCAACCAGGCCGACAGACGCGCCATGGTGTCACCCGACAGCCAGGCCAGAGCCCCCTCCCCCAGCTGGTCTGTCTTGGAATGCCCGATCTCGAGCCGGCCGCTGCTGTCACCCGCCTGCCGCAGATCGGCAACCTCGGTGCCCACCAATTCCGAGACCCTGAGACCCGCGTCATAGGCCAGGCTGATCAGCGCCGCATCCCGCAGACCAATGATGTCGGTGCCGCAGGACGCGAGCAGCGCTTTTACCGTCACCCCCTCGGGAGCCCCCTGCCCTTCGGCCATGGCTTCGCCAAGCCGCAGCGGCGCGGCCTGACGCTGGCGTTGCCGCTTGTCACGGCGGATCCCTTTCAGGGTATCGCGCACCATCCCGGCCTGCGTTGCCAGCGGCTCTTTCTCGCCAAACCCCAGCATGCGATGAACTCGGGCAATGCTGGCGATCCGCCGCGCGAGCGTCGCGGGCCTGGCAGGAGCGCGCGTGTCCGAACCCTTCGCCAGCCAGCGCAGGTAGTGGACGAGCGTTTCCGGCTCGGCGGGAACCGCAGTGGCAACCGGCCGGCGCGACTTGCACCAGGCGAGGAAGCACTTGAGGTCTGCGGTGATCGCGGCCTTGGTCGCTGGCGCCATCGCCGTGACCGCCGCCTCGAAGGCGACCGAACGGGCGCCGCGTGCGTCGATCAGCGGCGCGTAGCGGCGCAAGACCAGCTCGACCGAAGACGGGAACGGTTGATCAGCTGCGGCGAGCATCGTTGTTTCCGGCGGATTTCACCGAACCTTTTTGGGCAAAATCGGTCCTTTCGGCAACACCGATTTTACCATAATATCAGATTATGGAAATTCCGCGATTCTGACAGTCGGACAGATAGGATACCAAACTGCACATTAGGTAAACTTTGTGATTGACCCAGATTCCCGGCGCAGGTAGCCAGTTCGGAACAGCAGGCAGGAGGGTCATTCGCTTGAACAGCGCGATCGACGCCGGTCCCATCGCCTTCCGTATCGGCCAGATCGATGCGCTGGCCAAGTGCCTGCTCGCCTCGCATGCCTTCTATTCCCCGGAAATGCGCGCTTCGCTGGCGCTCCACTGGCTCTCGCGCGCCTGGGAGCAATACCGCCAGGACCGGGGGATCACCCTCGGGACCTCGCTGATCGGCGCCGAATGCGCCGCCGAGCGCAATGCATTCCTCACCCTGCTCGAACGCGCCCTGTGCCCCCGCGAAAAGCCGCTCACCCAAGCGATCCGGACGGTGCGCAAAATCGCCATCCGACCGATGGCCAGCGAGGCCGCCGACGCCGAGGCCATCGCCGCCGCGAGCACGGACGACCTCGATGCGGTGCTCGAAGCGCTCGGTCAAACCAAGCTGCCGCAGGCCCCGCTTGAACGGCTGCTCGCGCTCGTCGACCGGTTCCGCTATTCGAGCGGCGATGAGCGCGATGCCCTGTCGGCCACCGCCCGCACGCCGTGCTGGGCGATCAACCTGGCGGCTGTGGCGCTTGGGTCAGCCTTCCGGCTGAGCGAAAGCCCCCTGCCCTTCGTCGGCGTCGTCCAGCGCCGGCTGTTCCGCGCCGATCGTGACGCTGGCGAACGGCGCAGCGACGGCCGCGAAAGCCTGCTTGCCGCGCTCCACGGCACCGCCTGTGATGTGGCCCGCCCGCCGCGTGCGGCCGAGATTTTCGCGCGCGAGTTTCCGAGCCAGCGTTCGAACTCACGGCTTTACCTCGCCTGGATGCTGCTGTTCGGGCTTGGCGGACTGACCCCCGCGCAGCTCGCCCGTGCGCTCCCCGCCACCAAGGCGGGCGCCGCCAAGCTGCTGCGGCACCTCGAAGCCCGGCATCTGGCCCAAGCCCAGGGTCCCTTTGCGCCCTTTGTCTGCGCCATCACGATTCCCATGGCCCTGCCCGATTGGCGGCATGAGACGGTCTCCTAGGCGGCCTGGAGCACCTCTTCCCGACCTTGCCGGGCCCGCAGCGCACCATAGGCGCAGAGCAGGCTCAGCAAGTCAGGAGCGATCCAGTGCGAGCGCGGCGTGGCTTTGAAGGGGGCCTGCAGGCGATATGGCGGTTTCTGATCGGCCAGCCTGCCGCCGCCGGGCGTGGGCCGCTCGGGCAGAGCTTGCGACATCAGGGCCTCGAAACGCCGCGCGGCGGCATCGCGCCGACCATGCGCCAGGGCCAGCATGGCGATGCGAGCCGCTGAGAAATGGTACACATTCGCGGCGAACCGGTCCCGGTAGGCAGGGTCGATGGCCCGGTGCCTCTGCCATTCCGACTGCCGGACCAACTGGGCAAGAGCCGCGGAATTGCGCCGGATTGTCTTCTGCGATGGCCTCGCCACCGCAAGCGAGCGTTCGGCCAGAACCACCAAGCGCACCAATTGCGCCAACGCTAGCCGACCGCCCGGTTCGCCTGGCACTTTGCCCATATCGCTCAGTGGCAGGCCGTGCTCCTGGCACCGCCAGCTCGCCCGCAGGATCCATTCGCGCCGGATGAATTCGGGCTTTCCCGCCCGCCGCGCCTCGTACCAGCACCGTGCACAGGCATAGTGGCGCAATCCGCGCGGCAGCAGAGCGCTTGCCTCGCAAGCCAGAAATGTCGCCGAAATCCGCTCCTTCTCGCATTGCACCGCCCAAGCAAGCCGCTCGACCAGGCCATCAAAGGCCTCGTGCCACGCCGCGTCGAGGCCGCGGCTGCCGCGTGCCAGGTCCTGTCCGGCCAGCGCCGGTTCAATGCCGAGATGGCGGAAAAGCACGCTTCGGCTCAATTCATGCGCACTTCCGACCCGATCGATCCACGAATCGAAGCACTCGTCCGCGAGCGGGCGCACGCGGAATGCGAGCGGTTCCGGCTCGAGCCCGAGGGCGATCACCGCGACGGATGGTTCGGCAGCAGACCCGCCGCCTCGCGGATATCGGCGAACTCCACGCGTTCGCGGCCATGGCGGCGGGCGACCTTCTGCCCCCAATGCAGCAACCGCTTGAAATTGCCGGTAACCCCGAGGCTGTGACGCCAGAGAAATTCGGCGATTTCGGGCTCGGCGAGCCGCTCAGGCTCGATCAGCTGCATCCCCTGCCCCAGAACCCGGATCAGGCGCTGCGACGGCTCTCCCGGCGGCCAGGGATTGAGCCGCACGATGATCGAGCGATAAGCCAGTTCGACATCCTCGGCAAAGATGTCCGCCGCGACGTCGAGCCCCGCCACCACCATCGGCACATTGCCTTCGCTCATCAGGAAGCGGAAGGCGTCGAGCGTATCGCGCCGCGCCCTTCCGCCAGCGGTGAGGATCGCATGGACATTGTCGATCCCCACAAGCCGCGTCCTTTGGCGGCGCAACAGCTCGACGACCTTGAGATCGGCGATCCGGTGCGTCTTGCCGGTAATCGGCCAGCCCTGCTTCCACAGCAGCGTCAGGTTGATCTTGAGCGCGGTCGAACCCGAAGGGATCACCGTGCGCAGCATCGGTTCGTAACGCGCCTCGCCCCATTCCTCGGGTTCGGGAAAGTCGAGCGCAATCCGGCGCTGGGTCTCACGCAGGATCGAGGTCTTGCCCATACCCGACTGGCCGACCAGCAGGACGCAGGGTGGCCGCTCGTCGGGCTCGTCATGCGCCAGCTCGACAAGCGTCTCGACCGCGCGGCGCGCTTCCTCGAAATCGATCCAGAAGGCCGAATGTACGCTCATTTGCGCCACTTGAGCCAGTCATCCTGCGGCAGATCGGCTGCCGGGACCCAGCGAACCTCGGACCACTCGATCCGGCCTTTCGCTTGGGGCGAGTGCGATACCCCTTCCCGCTCCCGGCGCTTGCGTTCCTGCCGACTGCTGGCCGTGCGATGGCGGGCCGCGAGAACTTCGCGCCGCGCAGCCTCGATATAGCGCGCGGTCGCCGCCTGCGCGCCGTCAGCCTGGAACGCTGCCCCTTCGCGCCGCAGGCGTTGTCGTTCGGCTTCCCATTCGGGCTCGCTGACGTCGGGATAGTGGCCAACTGCCGGAAGGGTGACGAACTGGCCGTCGATCTCAGCGTAGACCTCCTGCAAGGTGCGCTCGTCGTGGTGCACGGCGATCTGCTGACCGATCCAGGGCGCAAGCACCGGATGCCAATAGCGGCGATGTAGGATCTGCACGCCATAAGCCTGCACTGTCCGCTGCCGCGCAGGCAGGAATTGACGGGTGAGATGCTCGACATCGAGGCAGGCCGGAAGTAGCGGAAGATGGCCCGAAACCGCCATTTTCCAGGCCTGCGCGGGGCATTGTCCCCCCAGCCCCTTGTGCGGCGCGTTGTGATAGATGGCGATCTGCAACAGCAGCCAGCGCTCGAACTCCGCCAGGGTCATCGCCGCCGCCATGCCGGCATCGTAGCCGTCACGCTGGGTCACATTTCCGCCGGTCGCACCCGGCAGCAGCCGCATCCTGCCAACCAATGTGCCGATCAGCCGCTCGATGTGCCCGCCAAAGTGCGCCGGACCACGCGGCCGGATATCGGGATCGATGCCATTGGCTAGGCAGGCACGCCTGAAGCTATCCGCCCGGTGCGGAGCGGCATGGTCGGCATGTAGACGGCGAAATTGCCCGTGCATCGGGTAGGAAACATCGACGCCCAGTTCCTCAAGCAGCGGTTCCTTGGGTAACAAGGCATTGGCCACCGCCCGGCCGCAGCGGAAGATTGAAGGGTCCCCAAAACTCACATAAAAGCCCAGAATACTGCGGGTCCAGACCTCCACCAACAGCGTAATCCACGGGCGGGCGAGTTCCTCGCGATGCGTGCTATCGACCAGAATCACGTCGGCGCGGGTGTGATCCATCTGGACCAGATCGAGCAGGCCGTCGCTGCGGTATTCTCCCGGATGCGGTTCGTGGGCGCTGCGTTGCTTCGAGCCCATGCTCGATTTTGCCCGCTGCGGCTCCGAAATCTCCCCGATCAGGCGGATCAGGGTGCGCTCGCTCGGGACCTCGTCCGGTGAGAAGCGGAACTCCCCATCCTCCGCAAGCAGCAATCCGTGGATTTCGCGGGCCGCCAAGGCCGCCGTTGGCGGCGGCTTTGCCAGGAATATCTCATGGGTGAGCCGCTCGATTGCCGCTTTTACCGGCGCGGCGATGCGGTGGCTGCCAATCTGGGGGCCGCGCGGTGTCGGAGCGAGGCTAGCGGCCACCGGGTTTGCGCGGAATCTTGCCGCCAACCGGCGTACCTGGCGCGCGCTGAGGCCTGTCGCAGCTGAAACTTCGGCTATGACCCGTGCGGATATCGATCCATCGAGTGGAACATGGTGCCTGAAGATCGGATATAGCTCGGCACCGGTCGCCAGCGCCTCGGTTGAGATGGCCTTCGCCGGCTGCGGCTTCCGCTCGATCACCCGCCCTCCCCTGGCCGGAAATCGACCCGTTCGATGACATCAATTCTGGCAGAGCGCCCGACATGGTTTTCCGGCCTGCCAGAATTAATGCTCCCGGAGTCGCACTAATGCATTGATATTGAGTGCATAAATTCGGTTGCCAGAAACTTTGGCAGCCGACATTCGCCGGCCTGCTCCCGCTGGTCGATCCCGCCGATCGCCCGACCGCGGACTTGCGCCCACCCCGCGCCATGGTCGCCGCTCTGCTCCGCGCACTCGGCCACAGCAGCTGGGCACCGCTGGCCTCGCTGGCCGTTGAAATGGGGCCGGCCCTTATGGCCTGGGCCGATGAGCAGGGAGAGGAGGATCACGGTTCACCCGGTCTCCTGTTGGAGGACGCCCGGGATCTTCTGGCAGCCTTGCCTGCACCAGCGAGCGCCCTCCCCTTCGACCTCTTGAGCGCTGTCCACCGCGCTGTCGCGTCAAGCCCGCTGTTCGCGCCCGGGGAGTTTGTGCCGACGCCGCTGCGCATCGGCGACTGGCGCGTGACCGTCGAACGGCCACCCTCCCCTTCCCCGCGCTGGGCGGTCGAAGTCCTGCTCGGCGAGCCCTTCCGCCGGGCTGGCTATTTGCCGCACGCGCTCCCGCTGACCGGGCTGCTGCGCCTCGACGCCCTGGACGGTGACAGCGAGGAATCGCGCGCAGGTCGGGCTGAAGCGCTCCTGCGCCTCGCCGAGGGGCTGGGAAAGGACGTTGGCGAGGCGCGGGCGCTGGCGGAGGACGCGATGCGGCTCGGCACCGACCGGCGCAGCACCTCGCGGGTGCCAGCGCTGTATGCGCTTCTGGCCGGGTTCGGGGCGATGCGCTCGGCGCAGGTGGAACGGCTGCTCGGCGTCTCCCGCCTCGGCCTGCGCAAGATGCTGTCCACGCTGGAGGAGGACGGGTGTGTCTCACGCACCACGATCGGTGGGGTTCACCTTTACAGTGCCGCGAGGCCGAGGTCCGGAATCGAGGCCCCTCCCCTGCCCGCCTCCCCGTTCACGCCCGACGCGCTGGTGGAATTTGATGCGGCCATGGATGAGGTGGATGCCTTACTCTCACGACTGAGGCCGAACGATCCATGAGAACTGCCCCAATTGGCGTTAGCGTACCATGTCCAGCGTATCCCAGTCATTGAGCGTCTGCCTGATGTATCGCCTCAGGTTGCCACGAAAATTGCGTTGCGAAACGGGGATCCAAAGCAAGTCTACTTTGGTGGAGGTGCGGGTCGAGGTTGAATGGACAGCGCCCTCCCTTTCTCTCTCATAAAATAGACATTTTCAGAATCCGCCGCAGGCGCATGCGTTAGAGGGGTTAAGCCTTATAGTTAGAATGTTACTGGGTTTGAGGCTCGCAGAAACTGCCGGAATTTGGGCGATTCGCTGCCTGTGGATAGAATCCAATAACACGACGATTAAAGCCTGATAACACGATGGCGAGATTCTAATAACACGACGCTGGGGATCTGATAACACGACGGGTAGATCGGGAGGTGTGGATAAGTCTCTGCCGGTGAGTGTGAGAACTACCCCATAGCGCAGAGGTTAGTGTTCCGATTCGCTTTTGGCCTGCAGACCCCAAACCTATAACTACCTCCGCCGGGCCGGTTGTCGGTTCGAGCGTGTTATCGGGAATGTGACGTACCCGGTCCATCGTGTTATCGGGAATGGATATTCTCCTTCGCCACTCTGCTGTCAATTTTGCAGGCTGATCTATAGAATATCGAGGGGCCTTCTGTCCTTGCTCTGGTTTGAAGTTGTTTGCTTGGCGAGTGTGGAAATTGGCCAGGTTGGGGTAGTTTTCCGGATTGATTGCCTGGCTATCGGACGTGTTTTTAGAATCGTGGAGCCGACGTTCTGAAGCGTTCAGGTCGTCAGATTGTGGGGGATTCCCGTAGGCGTTGGCCTTCGTGCTGGTCCGTCTGAGCGATTCCCGAAAACACGATGCGGTGCACGCCGATGGCGGTACAGTGCAGACGATGCCAATCGACATCTGGCACCGGGACCGCATGGTAGTTTGTGTTGTAGTCCCTGCCCTGCTCGTAGCTGATACCGACAGAGACCTGATGCTTTGACCTATCTCGAGCGGTGGGTGGAAGAGGTGTCAGAACCCAGGCAGTGTGTGCTTGTTACGCTCGTGGTGTTTCTTCATGAAGCCGTAGAACCGCTTGGAATAGTTCCGCGGCATCTCGTTAGGATTGCTGTTCAGGAACGCGTCGAACTGCTTGATTAGGACGTCCAGATCCCAGCCAGGGCATTCGGTTTTGATCGCGATATAGGTCTCGGGGTCGAGCACCTCATGCGCCCGTCCACCGCGCCGGCGTGGCGTGGTAGCGGCTTTTGCCGCGTAGGCTGGGTCATGCGGGTCTTGGCTCGGGTTCGGATCGGCGACTTTGAGGTTCGAGATGGCGCGTTGCACCAAGGCATGCGTGAGGCTCGGGTCAACGAGGTCGTCTGCCGCTTGGATGGCTGACGGCTGAAGCGGTTTGTCCGCGTCGGGATGCTTTGGATTGGTCGTGCGACGGGCAGGGGAGGGGGTATCTCCACGCTTCACCGATGACACTTCGCGATGCCCATCCATGTACCGGCGCATCACCATCTTGAGTTTCGGGCGTGGCGTCTCTGCGCCGATCACTTCCAGGTTGATCTCAGGCAGGCTGTTCGCGCGCGCCAACTCGAGGATTTTGTTCTTGAACGAAGGAAGGGAGCTCTCGCTTCCGCTCTTCTGGTGCAGCGTCTCGAAGCCGATGGTGAAGCCTTCGGCACCATTGCCGCCCGCATGTTTGCGGCTCGCGCGATAAAGCCATTTGCCGAGACCGCTCGTGATCTCGAAATAGAGCGGCGAGATCGCAAGGACATTGCGCTTGTCCATCACACCGTCGAAGAACCACTTCGACAACGTAATCTCCATGCCGAGTGAACGCTGCGTGCGCTCGTCTACTAGATGAGTGTAACTGTCGATCCATGAGAACGTGGTCTCACGGGTTTTGGAGTTGGCCCGGATGTTCGTTTTTATCGTTGTGGCCTGAAGTCGATCTAGCGCTCCAATAAGGCGCTCGTAAGCGCGCCCGCTAACACCCCAGCAAATCCGTTTCAGCAGATCCCCGGGCTGAAGACGAATTGTCGGCGACAGGTCATTCTCACCCCGTTCACGCAGCTCGTTCAGATGAGATGCGAGATAGATCATGATATCAGCATCCCAGATCGTCGCCATGCCGTATTCCGGGTTTGCCGACACATGGACGGTGACCTGCTTGTCTGGACTCACGTACTCAATGGGTTTGATCCGCTTCTTCTTCGATAGGCTGAAGAAGGGGCGTTGCATCGTCTCCTGATAATCGCGCAGCGAAACATCGCTGAAGTCAGGCAGCGTGAAGAACATTTCGAATTGGACGCGCCGACCACCCGGTACTGCGGCCTGGGTCTTCGCCTTCCGGTCGCTCATGGCTTGTCCCACGCGTGGGACAAGGAGGGTAAAGCTTTGAAAATAGGGAGAAAAACCCCATTTCTTAGAGTGGGAAATCTCGTGCTATTCCTGACGGCAACAAGTCCCATCAGCGACCGGCTCTTTTCAAGATCTTGGCCCTCTCTATGAGTGGGCGAATAGCCTCAAGGATATCATCCGCGGACAGATCAGTCGGGTTGATGGTGATGGTCAGGCCTCGCGCTCGGTCACGGTCGACCTGACCAATCGTGGAGCCTTTGGCTTCGATGGTAGCCTTCTGGTGGCGAGTTCCCCGGCTTGTCGTAGTCGACTTGATCAGTCGCGCAACGACCTCGGCGCCGCCAATAGGCTCCTCATCCCCCGATTGCCGAAAGCTCTGTTCCGCAGCGATGTCTTTGGCCGCTGCCTCCATCTTCTCCCGCATTGCCGGAGTGCGAATGAGTGGAAGAAGCTTATCGCCATGGCGCACTTGGAGGTCCATTGGCGAATTGAACGCGCTGACAATCGATTGCGGGATTTCCGTGAGGCCGATGTATCTCGACAACATGGATCTCGACAGCTTCACCCGATCGGCCAAACGGGCCTGCACGCCATCATAATAGGCGTCGACCGCAGCTTTGTAATTCGCCCCACGTTCAAGATCGGAAATGTCTTCACGCTCCCGGTTCTCGATGTCCGCAAGCCTGAAGGCCGCCTCGTCGTCGAGATCCTCGATGATCGCGACAAGCTCGATATCAGGGTAGTGGTTCGCGTTGAGCCAGGAGATGGCCCAATGGCGACGCGTCCCGATTACAAGCTCATATTCGAGCGCAGCATTCTTCACGCGCCGAACGACGACCGGTATCCGGTTGCCATTCTCGGCCTGGATCGAATCGATTAGGCTTCGGACGCGATCTTCAGTCAGCAGGGCATAGTCCCGGGCATTTCCCGGCCAGATTGAACATTCTGATGGCTTCAGCCGGATGGTGGGGCGTTTCACCATCCGGGCAGCTTCGGTGAACCCCTCCAACCGCCGCGCGGTGAAATTGCGGGCTGCTCCACTGTGGCCGGCATCCGTCTGCTCGACTGTAGGCTCGGTTGTGGGCGCTGGCGCTGCCAGAGCTTCGCTGATCGCTGAACGCCGGCTCATGCTGCTGCGCTCGTGACAGTGTCGCTCGCACGTCCGGAGATACTCTGCGACGGCCACTGCTCGCGAATCTGCTGGAGAACTTCTCCGAACACGGAGTCGAGATTATCACGGCACCGTTGATAGGTGGCGTGCGCAGCCGATGGCTTGCTCTCGTAAATCGACCTGAAAGCCTGGGTCGCGTTCTTGATCTCTTCCGATGCCAGAATAGGCTGGCTCAGTAGGAAGTTCGCATAAGTTGCCTGCATCATCTTCCACATGTCGGCTTCACCAGGCTTGCTTGGCGTGTAGGCAGAACAAACTACACGAATAAAGCCATAATCCACGGGCGTACCATTCTCTTCAAGGATCTCGATATTGTCAGCGATTGTATCCATGAAGTGAATGGTCGATAAATAATCGAGCTGCCGAGCTGGGACGGGGACAAGAAGCCCTGTCGCAGCGGCCATCACGTTCAGCCCCAGAAAGCCCATCGCTGGCGGTGGATCCAGCACGATGACATCGAAATCTTTGATGATATCCTGAATGCCGATGCGAAGTCTCTGCAAACCCTCGCGGACTGCCTGACCGCCCTCGCGCAACGTCGCTGTCAGATCCCATTCCGCGTCCTGAAGCCCAAGACTTGAAGGCACGATTTTGATCGTCGGCCAAGCCGTGTCGTGAATGGCTTGACGGAAATCGTCAAAGGTGCTGCGCGGCGAGAGGAAATTGCCGAGCGTCTTGTCTTCATCGAAAAGGGTTTCGGGCTGAATATCGAACATCGTCGTGGTCGAAGCCTGCGGGTCGCAGTCGATGACCAACACGCTATATCCATGAAGAGCCAAATAATCTGCGAAGTGCTTGGTTATCGTGCTCTTACCCACACCACCTTTGAAATTTTGCACGGCCACCACGACAGCATCTTCATCAGTGGCTTTGCCTGGATGAATGTGGAGAGCCTCGCGGATCTTAGTCAGATCCTCAAGCGTGTAATAGCGCCGGCCATTACCCAATTGCTTTGGCGGCGAGAGCCGACCTTCCTTCTCAGCCTTCGCCAAGGCTTCGGGGGTACGCCCGACCAGCTCCGCTGCTGCCGTAGGGCCGAATGTGAGGTCGAGAACCTTGCGGTCTTCCGGTTTGAACACGACCGATTTTACGCGGTCGCGCATCATCTCACACGAACGGGTCATCGTCCGAAGCGTGTTCACGGTATATGACATCTTCGGGTGCCTCCCTTCGAATCAAGACAATTTGATCCAGTTTGTGTTTCATGAGCAAAAATAAGCGCAAAAGTCAAACCAGCGCTTGGAGTGACGCATGATCCCCTAATCGGGACGAGTGGAGCTCGTCGATCGGGAACCGGCTATCCATTCAGATTGTACGACCCAATGACTGATGGAGCGCTTTTGGAGGTACTCTTGGGGCGAACCACTCAGGAGGCGAGGCCGGGAGGGACGCAGCGAACGTGAGGGGCAACGTTGCCGTTGTTCATTACTCATGATATCTGTACCTAGATAGCTACCTAGGAGTCGACGGTGACCGCAATCTTTAGCTCGCAGGAATTCAACCAAAATCCGGGTCGCATCAAAAAGGCAGCTGAAGATGGGCCGGTCATTGTCACCGAACGCGGCCAGCGCAAGCTTGTTATACTGAACTGGGCGGAATACGAGGCGCTGTCAGCCAGCGCGCCGAATATCGTCGATTTGTTCTACGATCCCGAAACCGCAGACATAGACTTCGAAGCCGTTCGCTTTAGTGGCTTCAGCAAGGCTTAAGTGTGGGATGAATAAATGTATCTGCTTGATACCAATGTGATTACCGAACTCCGCCGCGCTGGTAACGGAAAAGCTGATCCTAACGTAACATCTTGGCTACAAAAGCAAAACGCCGTCGAACTCCACATCTCCGTCATTAACCTCTTTGAGATGGAAATGGGTGTCTGTCGCCTTGAAAGGAAAGATCCTGTCCAAGCGGGTGCGTTGCGCCGCAGCCTCTCGAAGGTATTCTTACGAGCCTTTGGTAACCGCATCCTCGATATTACGCCGGATATCGCAACCAAAGCTGCGTCGCTACATGTTCCGGATCCGCGGGCCGAACGCGATACGTGGATAGCAGCGACGGCAATTATTCACGAGTTGACAGTGGTCACACGCAATGTCGCCGATTTTTCCCATGCCCCGGTCCAGATTCTCAACCCTTGGGATCAAGGGAAGGGGTGATTGTTCGTTAGGGAGGCGAGCCGGAACCCAGCGCCGCTTAGAGGGGAACCCAGCTCCGGCTGCTTGACGACTTCCAACTTTGGTTCTCCCGCAATCAAAGCTCGCCGCCGCATGCCAGGCCCTGCACGTATGAAACGAACGCAGTTCGCTTCAATGAGCGACTGGCGATCCACCATTTGGCGCTGGTTTGCGCGGTAAGGTGTTGCAGGAAATCCCTGCCGACCCCGGCCTTGTGCAATTCTATGAGCCGCTTCGTCCGAATTGTGGTGGCCCAGGCTATCTGCCGGAAACTCCCCGACAGATCAGGTAGCTGGCATCCGCCAAGTTCCGCGACCGCGGCTTGGAGTCTCTCCTCCCGGACCCGAGCTTCACATTCCGCGCATCTCTGTCGGGATAGTCTTGCGGCTTCCTGGTCAAGATCCGCGGCAAAATGGCCAAGCACGTCATGAACCTGTGCATGGCCGCAAGAATGTCTGACGCTTACACCCATATGGCATTTCCCCTGTCGAAGACCCGGGGCATGCTGAAAGGAGCCGGTCGTGTGAAACAAATACTTTGAATCAATGGCGCCTTATTGATTCAAATTCCCTCACTGTGACTTAGCTGGCGCAGTACGTACCCATGTCAAACGGGACGCTGCCACAATCAAGCAGCAATCTTTTGGAGGTCCGGCGGCAGACGGCCTTCCGCCAGATGAAGTTGCAACGACGGCCAATCGGAAAAGCCCCATAAATCCGGTTCCTCGACACCCATAATCTTGTCGCCATCGAGACTGTCCTTGATGGTGACGATTTCGGGCGGACAGTAGCATTTGTCGCGCGTGGAATAGAAAGCGCAAGCCCGCGGCCGCGAATTGCGGCGTGCGTTGTCGAGCACCATGCCAAGCCGGTTGCTGCGCAATCGGACCAGCATGCCGACAGGGAACACACCGATGCTTTGCATGAAGACGAACAGCAGCTCCCGGTCAAAATGACCTTCCCAGCTCCACATGGCGGCGAGCGCTTCGGCAGGCGACCACGCCTTCTTGTACGCCCGATCCGACGTCAACGCGTCATAGACGTCGCAGATCGCGCCCAGTCTCGCCGCAAGGCTGATTTCGTCGCAGGACAGACCGAAGGGGTAGCCCTTTCCGTTGACCTTCTCGTGATGGTGCAGACAGACGTCGAGGGCGGCTTCCGACATCTCCGTAACCGCGGCTAGAAGCTGATGGCCCTGCCGGGGGTGGTCCTTGACCAGCGCGAATTCCTCGTCGGTCAGCCCGCCTTCCTTGTTCAACACCGGTTCGGGCACGCACATTTTCCCGATGTCGTGCAGCAGGCCCGCAAGGCCGAGATCGCGCGCGGTGTCGGCATCAAGGCCCAGCTGATGCGCGGCGTTGACCATGAGGGTGCATACCGCGACCGAATGCAGGTAGGTGTATTCGTCCTTGTTCTTCAGGCGAATGACATTGAGCAGGGCGTTCCTGTTGCTGGTCACGGACCGACTGATGTCGTCGACGATATCGACGACCTGCGTCACGTGCGGCGCCCGACCCAGCCTCGCGGCATGGAACACGCCTACCATGACCTGCTTCGAGCGCGATACAAGGCGTTCCGCCTTCTTGCGATCGGAAGCTCTCGTGTCGCTCCGGGGAGTATCCCAGTCGGGCAGGGGGGCACTCCAGGCGACAGCGCGCGGGGTGGCGCGATTTTGCCTGGCGGGCGCCTTTGTCGTCACGCTCTGATCGCTATCCCCGCTTTCCGGCGAAACACCGCGTTCGTCATCGATCAGGACATGGGAAACGCCCGAAGCGTGGATCTTCTCCACGTCCGAGCCGGTCTCGATCAGGAATTTCGAGCGCCAGAACGGGTGGAGGAACCATGACCCCCCGAAACCACATATAAACATGCCGATACGAACCTGGTCTCGTTCGATACGACGGATCATGGCGTCTGATGTCCCCGGATATGGCTGCGTCCTTGAGGCGCTCCGTAATGGAGGAATTTACCGGGACAGGGATTAAGTGAATCTTACCTCCTGAACGGGAACGGGGTTCTCGTCCGGGCGCGCTCCGACACAGGGAAGCAGGAAAGGAAAGAGGGGAAGGAGATCGGCGGCCGAGAGAGGCCGCACAGAAAGGTCCGCATCCCATGCTTCACGCACTTTCGTCCCCATCACAGCACTCCATTCGCCTCATTGCTGCAGCCAGGCAGCTTGCCGATCGCCTTTGTCCATCCTCGCGCATCGGGCGGGATGACCTCAACGCCGCGATGGTCGATGCCTTCGGCTGCTCGGCCGCCAGCGGTGCATGGACACAACGCGACAGCTTTGTTGCCGCCGAGATCGCGACGATCCTACGTTCACGCGAAACGGCCCTGCCGGAAGAAGGCGCGGCGTGCCTGATGGCACTGGATGCATTGGCAAGCCTGCTGCCGATCCAGACCGTCCGCAGCGAAGAGCAGATCGCTCACCAGCATTTCTCGACCCCGCTCTCGCTGGCATGGCTCGCCGCGCGGATGGCAATGATCGGGCCAGACGATAGCGTCCTCGAACCCAGCGCCGGGACCGGCATGCTCGCGCATTGGGCAGGGGAGGGGAGGGCGCTCCACCTCAACGAGCTTGATCCGGTCCGTGCAGAGATCCTGCGCCAACTGTTCCTGACCGCTTCCGTCACAACCCATGATGCCGCCGCGATCCGGCAACTTGGCATTCGCCCAAGCGTCGTCCTGATGAACCCACCGTTCGCACGCAACGCCGCCGGCAAGGACGACCCGCTTGCCGCCGCGCGCCACATCGCTGCGGCGCTTGCCGCGCTGCGCCCCGGCGGGCGGCTCGTCGCGATCATGCCCGATGGCTTTTCCGGACAAGGGCGCAAGGCCGAAGTCTTTGCCCGCGCCCTGCAGGGCTCCACTGTCGCGGCGCATTTCCGTATCGAGGATGCCTTCCGCAGCCATGGCACGCGCGTTGCCATCCGCCTGCTGGCGATCGACAAGGTTCCGGGCAACCTCAACACGACTGTCGTCCAGCGTCCAAAACTCGGTGACCTGCTTGCCTTCGTGACCGCTATGCCGCCGCGCGCGGTTTGTCCCGCTGACGACGTTTGCGCGACAGCGTCTGTACCGATCCCTGAGCGCGGGGGGCAGGGCAAAAGCCTCTTCAAGGCCTTCGGCAGGCGGGCCTCGGCACCCGTTTCGGTGCCGGTGGCCGACCGCTGCCCATCGGCGGATGCGCCGAACTGGGTCGACGTACAATGGAAACCCGTGGCGGCCCATGGCCCTGACGTCGCCACGACGGATGTCTATGCCGCCTGGCGGCCCCAGCGGATCGCGTTCGAAGGCGCCGCAGACCATCCCGCCGCTCTTGTCGAAAGCGCGGCCATGGCCTCGGTCCTGCCGCCGCTGCCTGCCTATGTGCCCCGGCTTCCCCGGTCGGTCATGGAGAACCAGGTTCTTTCCGCGGCCCAGCTCGAGACGGTCACCCATGCGCTCGATGCCACGTCGCGCGATTTGCCCGGCCGCTATGCCGTGCCGGAAAAGGGGCTCGAACTTGTCCCGCATGCCGAAGGCCAGATCTACCGGCAGGGCTTCTTCCTCGGTGACGGCACCGGGGCGGGGAAGGGGCGTCAGCTTGCCGGTATCCTGATGGATCAATGGCTGCGCGGGAACCGCCGCCACATCTGGCTGTCCGAGAACGCCAGCCTGCAGGTCGATGCGATACGCGACTGGGAAGCGCTGGGAGGCATGGCCCTCGACATCCAGTCCATGGCGAAGTTCCGGCCCGACGCCCGGATCACGCTCAGCGAGGGTATCCTGTTCCTGAGCTATGCCACGCTGCGCAATGCATCGGGTGGCAAGACCCGGTTGCAGCAGCTGCTCGAATGGTGCGGACCCGACTTCGAGGGATGCATCCTGTTCGACGAGGCGCATGCCATGGGCGGCGTCGCCGGCGGGGAAGGGCGGTTTGGCGCCACCAAGGGATCGCTGCAGGGCCTCGCCGGCGTCGAACTGCAGAACCGCCTGCCCCGCGCCCGCGTGGTCTATGCCTCGGCGACCGGCGCCACGGACATCAACAACCTCGCCTACGCCGTCCGTCTCGGCCTGTGGGGGGAGGGGACGCAGTTTCCCGACCGGACATCGTTTACCGCGCGGATCCGCGAAGGCGGCATTGCCGCCATGGAACTGGTCGCACGAGAGCTGAAAGCGATGGGCGTCTATACCGCCCGCTCGTTGTCCTACGCCGGCGTCGAATACGATATCCTCGAACACGCGCTCACGCCCGTCCAGATCGCGGACTTCGATGCCTGGAGCGAAGCCTGGTCGGTGATCCACCGGAACATGGAATCGGCGCTCGCCGCCTCCGGCGTCACCGATCCGCTCGAGGGCAGGACGCTCAATGGCCCGGCGCTCGCCGCCGCGCGCAGCCGGTTCCAGTCCTCGGTCCAGCGCTTCTTCGGCCAGCTGCTGCTCGCCATGAAGCTGCCCACCCTGTTGCCGGCGATCCAGTCCGCGCTGGACAATGGCATGTCCGCGGTCGTCCAGTTGGTCTCGACCTCCGAAGCCCTGCTCGACCGGCGGCTTGCCGATCTCGATGCGCAAGAGCGGGCGGAGCTTGCCATCGATCTCAGTCCCAGGGAACTTTGCCTTTCCTACCTGCAGAACGCGTTCCCGACGCGGGCGATGGAAAGCTATGTTGACGAAGACGGCAATATGTTCTCGCGCCCCATATCGGATGCCGATGGCCATCCCGTTCATTGTGCCGATGCGCTGCGCCTGCGCGACGACATGATCGAGATGCTCGGCGCGCTCCCGCCGATCGCGCCGGCGCTCGACGCCATCATCACCCGCTTCGGCGCCGACGCTGTGGCCGAGGTGACCGGGCGGACCCGGCGCCTGCTGACGCTGCCCGACGGTTCCCAGAAGCTGCAGTCACGCTCGGCAGCCGCCGGCGTTGCCGATGCCAACCTGTTCATGGCCGGCAGCAAGCGCATCCTGGTCTTTTCCGATGCGGGCGGGACCGGGCGATCCTACCACGCGAGCCTGGCGGCGGCCAACCAGCAGCGCCGCGTCCATTTCCTGCTCGAGCCCGGATGGCGCGCCGACAAGGCGATCCAGGGCCTTGGCCGCACCAATCGCACCCACCAGGCCTCGGCGCCGATCTTCCGTCCGGTCACCACCGATTGCCGGGGCGAACGCCGCTTCATCTCGACGATCGCCCGCCGGCTCGACGCGCTCGGCGCCCTGACCCGCGGGCAGCGCCAGACCGGTGGGCAGAACCTGTTCGACCCGGCGGACAACCTCGAATCCGAGTACGCGAGGGAAGCCCTGCTGCAGTGGTATCGGCTGCTGCATGCCGGCAAGCTGACCTCCTGCCAGTTCGCGTCGTTCTGCGAGCGCACCGGGCTGCGTCTCGAACACGAAGGCAGCCTGGTCGACAACCTTCCTCCCATCCAGCGCTGGCTCAACCGCATCCTGGCGCTGCCGATCGCCCTGCAGAACGCCATCTTCGACGAGTTCCTCGGCCTGGTCGAAGCGCGGATCGAGGCGGCCCGCAAGGCGGGCACGTTCGATGCCGGCGTCGAGACGGTCGTGGCCGACCGGCTGACCGTCGCCGAGCGGCGCACGCTGCTCGAACGCGATGGCGCCGCGATCACCGAGCTGCTCACCATCGAGGCGCAATGGGCGGTGCGTTGTCCGGACATTGCCGGGATCATGGAGCGGGCAAGGAGGGCAGGGGGCTCGGCCCGCTTCCTGCGCAACGGCCGCTCGGGCAAGGTCGCCCTGCTGGTGCGAACCCGTTCCCGTCTTACGGATGACGGCCTCTCGATTAGCTGCTACGCGCTCCATCGTCCCGGTGGCCGCAGCGTGATCACCGATCCCGATCTTGCCGAAAGCCACTGGGACGACCTGTCGGCGGAGAGCTTCGCCCGGCTCTGGCAGGCCGAGTGTGCGGATCTCGAGGCCCGGCCCCAGACCGAGCGGTTCTTCCTCGCCACCGGTCGCCTGCTGCCGATCTGGAACCTGCTGGGCGACGAAGCGCAGGTGCGACGCCTGGTGACGCAGGACGGGCGCTCGCTGCTTGGCCGCATCGTTCCGGCCGGGACCGTCAATGCCTTGCTCGACAAGCTGGGCCTGGGCGGCGCCGTCCAGCTCACCACCCAGGAAATCGTCGAGGCCGCGCTGTCCGGAAAGGTCGTGCCGATCGATGCGCGGCAGGGCCTGTCGCTCAGGCGTTCGCGGGTCAACGGCGAGGCCCGTCTCGAGATCCTGGGCTTCGAGGCCCGGGCGCTCCCCGCCTTGAAGGCGAAAGGGTGCTTCACCGAGATCATTCAGTTCCGCACGCGCCTCTTCCTGCCGGTCAACGATGCCGACCGTATTGTCGGGGAGATCGCTGCATGAGTGGCTTTCGCTGCCAGGTCTGCGGCCGGCGCAAAGCCCTGCGCAAGGACGGCACCGTCGTGCATCATTGTGCCAGAGGACCGCGCTGTCCCGGCAGCGGCTATCCGCCGATCGAGCACGATGACGCGCGGCTCATCGCCTATGCCGCCGCAATCGAACGGGCGTTTCGCAAAGCCTGCGAGGCCGTGCGGCGTCTCGAGGAGCAGCGCGCCAACCGGATCGATCCCGCGCTCATCATCCGGCGCGGGCTGCTCGCCGGCCAGAGCGTGCGGATCGGCCGACGCCTGCGCCGGCATCGCGACTGGCCCGAACGCTACCGCCGCTCCATCGCCCGGCAGATGGAGCGCCATGGTTATGCCTGGGCCGATCCGCCGCCGGTGTACCTGGTGGAGCGGGGCGAGGCACTATGAGCGCCTGCTTGTACGCATCCGAGCCATGGTCGGAACCATTTGCATCGTGCATCGTTACGCGATACAGTTGCTCATGATCCTCAGCTTCCGCCACAAGGGAATCGAAGCCTTCTATCATTCGGGAACAACGCGGGGAATTCAGGCGGCGCATGCAAAGAAGCTCCGGAATATCCTGGCGATGCTCGATGTGGCGGCAAGACCCGAAGACATGAATCTGCCGTCTTTCAGGTTACACCCCCTGAAGGGGGATATGAAGGGCTTCTGGTCGATCTGGGTCAACGGCAACTGGCGCGTGACGTTTCGATTTGTGGGCGCCGATACGGAATTGGTCGATTATCAGGATTACCATTGAGGCAATGACGATGATGCACAATCCCCCGCACCCCGGCGAACTGTTGCGCGATGAAGTCATCGGAGCGCTGGATCTTTCGGTCACCGAGGCGGCAAGCCGTCTCGCCATGTCGCGCGTTGCACTATCGCGTGTTCTGAACGGCAAGGCCGGGATCAGCCCCGATCTTGCGGTCAGGCTCGAGCAGGCAGGCGCCAGCACCGCACGGGCATGGCTTGCCATGCAGGCGAATTATGACCTGTGGTGCGCGATGCAGCACAAGCAGCCGCCGGTACGCCGCCTGCAGGATACCACAGACGAAACAGGAACCGCCGACGCGTATGGACATGCATGACGATGTCGGCAGAGCCTATGTGCATGACTTCGTCACGCAGCTGCATCGCGTGCCGGCGGATGCCGATGCACTCTATGTCCTGATGCACCTGATGGAGGTTCTCCATAAGGCCGGCGATATTCTTCCCGACGATGCGCGCGATCACCTTCTGATTGCAGGCGCTGCGGCGATCGCGATCGCCAAGGACCTTGATTGAGGCAGTAGGGTAGGGCTGTTGCCGGCATATCCCGCGCCCGCCTGTGGCGGCCGCGACCAAGAGGAGGGGGAAGGCGAGGGGGGAGGCCCCCTGGGAGCGGAAAGAGCCCCTTGATCCGGGCCTCGCGAAGAAACGCGAGTACCTGCCATGATCACGACCACGATTCCCTTCGCCAAGCTGCGCGGCTCGGATGCCAATGTCCGCAAGAGCAGCACCTATGCCGCCGCCGGGATTGCAGCACTGGCCGCCTCGATCGAGGGCCACGGGTTGCTGCAGCCACTGATCGTCGCGCCGTCGCGCGGGCGCAAAGCCCTGTTCGACGTCCATGCCGGCGGCCGCCGCCTGGCGGCGCTCGCCCTGCTGGTCGAGGCCGGCAAGCTCGGGAAGGACCATCCCGTCGAGGTCCGGCTGTGCGAGGACGAGGACGCCGCCGCGCGCGAACTGAGCCTTGCCGAAAACCTGCTGCACGAGCCGATGACCGCGGCCGAGGAATGCACCGCCTATCGCGACATCATTGCCGAGGGCGCCAGCGCCGAGGATGTCGCGCGCCGCTTCGGCGTCACCGTGCGCCATGTCCACGGCCGGATGCGGCTTGCCGATCTCGCCGAGCCGATCTTCGCGGCGCTCGCCGAAGGGAGGATCACGCTCGATGTCGCCAAGGCCTATGGCGCCACCAGCGATCGTGTCGCGCAGTTGTCCGCGTGGGAGCGCTGTTCGGACAGCTGGGCCGCGGACAATCCGCAGGCGATCCGCCGCGCTATCGCGGAGACTGGCCTGTCGGGACGCGATCCGCTGGCGCTGCTGGTTGGAGAGAGCGAGTACCAGGCCGCTGGTGGGCGCATCGAGCGCGATCTCTTCGCGGCCGAAGGCGAGGGCACCTGGATCGATGCCGACATTGCCCGTGACCTCGCCATGAAGAAGCTGACCTTCGAGGCCGAGGTGGCGCGGCTCGCCACGAAACTCGCCTGGGTGAAGCCCGTCGTCGCGACCCGCGTGCCCTATGACGACACCCGCGACCTGCAGGGCTACTTCCCGGACCATGCCGAACCGTCGCCCGACGCGCAGGAGCGCATGGCGGAGATTCAGCGTCGGTTCGATGCGATCGGAGAGGGACTCGAACAGACCGAGGACGAAGACGCGGCGCAGACGCTGTACGACGAACAGGAGCGCCTCTCTGCGGAATACGATGCCCTGTGCAAGACCGAGGCCATCATCCCGGACGAGGATCGGGAGCATGTGGGCACCTTCCTCATCATCGGCGCTGACGGCACGCCGGAACTGGTGGACCGGTACTACACGGCCACCAAGCCTGCCCGGTCCGACAGCGCGCCGGCGGACACCGGGGAAGAGGACGGTGACAGCGCGAGCGATGCGATCGATCCCGACGAGGAACAGGCCGGCCTCCTCGACGCGTTGCCGCGCGGTCTCGAGGAACAGCTCGCTAAGGATCGCCGCGACATCCTCGCGCTCCACATCGCCCACGACCCCGCGCTGGCGCTCGACCTGGCGATCTTCAGCCTCGCGCGCGACCGGGCTGGGCATTTCGGGTACAGCGACACCGGCTGCTCGATCCGGATCACCGACCGGTTCGAGCCGGCGGGCCTCAAGGACATACCGCCGAGTGGCGCGCGCGAGCAGCTTGAGCAGGTCCGGGTCGGCCTGCCCAACGACTGGGCGCTGATCGAGGACAGCTTCGCCTCGTTCCTCGCCTTCCGCGCGCTCGACGAGGACACCCGCGCCAGTTGGCTCGCCTATGCGGTCAGCCAGAGCCTGCAGGCGAGCCTTGCGAGCGGCGAGCGGAACAAGCCCTTCCAGTCCGGTCTCGGCGCCCTGCTGGGCATCGATGTCGCGCAGCACTGGCGTCCGGGTGCGGAGAGCTTCTTCGACCGGCTGAAGAAGAGCCAGATCCTCGGCGTCCTCGGCGAGATCGATCCGGCGATGCCCGGGCGCTACGCCCTGGCGAAGAAGGGTGAACTCGCCAGCGCCGCCACCAAGCTCTGCTCAGGCGAAGCCATTATCGAGCCGGTGATCCGCGAGCGGGCGTTGCGCTGGGTGCCGGAGCAGCTCGCGTTCTCGCCGACGGTGTCCGAGGACGATACGATCGTCGGGGACGGCGAGGGATCATCTGCCGACATCGCTGGTGAGGAGGCAAAGCCTGCCGGTGAAGACGAACAGGAGGACGACGAAGCGGAAGACGTCGTCGCGGACTTCGCCCGGGCCGCCTGATCGCTGCCATCATCCGTCCCACTGGAGCCCGGCTCTCGCTTCGGCGCGACGCCGGGCTTCGATCTTTCAGGAACGATGCCATGATCGATACGATGACCGATGCGCGCGCGGGCGCGCTTGTTGCGCTTGCACGCAGCGCCGGTGACGACGGCCTGTCGCCTGCAGACGAAATCCGCATCGACGCCCGCCGATGCCCTCTCCAGCTGCGATCGTGCCGAAGTTCTGTTTGTCCTGTCGCCCAAGGGCAAGCATCCGCTGGACGCGAGCATCACCAGCCACCGGCCATGGCCCGAATTTGCAGAACTCACTGTCACCGAAGATCTCGTCCATGCCCTGGCCGCGCTTGGCTACACCCTCGGAGACTATCGCAAGGCGAGCGGCAATGCTCATGCATCGGAGCGGCCCCGCGGCAAGACCCGTATCAGCAGGCCCGACTTCCCGCGCCGCCCGACACCGTTGTGCAGTCTCGAGGCCGTTCGCGAAATGGTCGACAATGCCTGCTCCACGAACTTTCTTTTCGTGCTCTACGCCATGGTTCCGATCGCGCAGCTGATCGATCTCGATCCCGCCAGGCCGGTCACCTTCAGCCGGGCGGCGATCGCGAGCTGGGATCCGTGGAACGGTACGTTCCACGACGCTGTCAGCGTGCCCGCGGTCACCGTCACGCCGGCCATGGGTACGCTGATGTCTCCGGCGCGCTGGTATTCACCGGACCACATCTGCGGGTTCGTGCATAGCTACTACACCGCCGATATCGGGCAGGGTGGGGGAGGGGGGGAGGGCAGAGCCTGACGGGAACGAACGCTGCATCGTGGTCGGCACAAGCCCCTCCCCTCGGCGGCGCGACAACGCTCGTGGGGGGCGCTTCGGGCTGGACGTCAGCGTTGCGATCCCAATTGGCAATGATAGCCCGCGCGATCGGCTTGCTAGGTTCAGCTGGCGACGGCGACGGCGCCAATAGGATCGGCAGCTCCCAGAATGGGCCGGCATGGGCGACAGCGTCAGAGTGCCTTTTTATAACCTTGATCGAAGAAGTCCGCATTGCTGGCCAGCGCCTTCAGCAGGGCAGTTTTCCAGTGGTTGGCGCCGAAGGTGCGTTGCTCGCTCGCTGAGTCGCCTTCGATGGAGAGCTGACGGGCCTCGGCGGTACATTCGTCCCGCTCCATGTCGCGCAGCTTCTCCGCTTGCTCGAAGATGACGTCGACGGCAGCGAGTTGGTATCGCGGGGCTAGCCGGAAGATGGACATCTGATAGACAAGCCGCTGGTACAGCGAGTCGTCGAGTGCCACGGAGAAGTCTATGATGAAGTTCGTCGCGATGTGCTTGGCTCCAACCGCGACCTGAGCGATCAGGAACGGGACGTCCCATGGCAGATCGTCGAGGTAAGCGTGCGTGAAGAACTGCTGCGCCACTGCTGAGCCCTTGGTACCCTTGTGTGTATTACAAACCCGGCACATCGGCGCGAGGTTCGGCGCGTAGCAGGCGAATACCCCGTTCGTGCTCTTGGGCAGAAAGTGATCGAGCGTGGTCGCGGTTTCAAGCCGACAGTAAGGGCAGATCCCATCGGCCATGCCAAGAATGTCTTTGCGCAGGCCCGCCAGCGGACGCCCCTTGTACGTTAGTGGATAGGACAGCCGGGCTGCATCGCGGACGGCGGCAGGGATGTCCGAGACGTCATACGGTGTGTTGGGATCCCACCCGCGATGCTGCAAGTATGCGTCGAAGGCCGCGAGGATGCCGGGGCGGGCGCCCGTGAACTGCGGCCTGATCGTCGGCAGCGAATTGTCGATGCAGGTCTGGAGGTCGGCTTCGGCATCGCGCCCCGGCGTAGGCAGAGTCCTCATCTGCGGACGGCCTTGCGCTGGCCGATCAACCTCAGGACCTGAGCCCTCGCGGGGCTACTGAGCCTTCGCTTGCCGAACAGCTGCTCTATCTCTTCAAAGCTACGGTCGTCATTCACCAATCTCGAGAGCACCCCGACGAAGTCGGCACGCTCCGCCGGCAACCCGAAGGCGTCGCGCGACAGCGCGGCGAGGTTCTCGCCGAAGCTCTGGCTTTCCAGGGCGTGCCAGACGGTCCGATTGTCGATCCGGCGGAAACGAAGGACATGGTCCCCGAGCGTCTCTTGGACAACTACGGGGGAGTGCGTGGCGGTTATGGCATTCGCTTCGAACGTGTCGAGGAGATCCCTCACGACACGCAGGAGTGTCGAGACGAGTGGTGGGTGCAGGTGCGCCTCGGGTTCGTCAAGAAGTACAAGGCCGTTCCTCCTCAGCCTAGCGCAGAGCGCCGCGACCACGTTCATCGCGGCCTTGTGGCCGGTGCTCAAGCCGGGGAAGACTTGCCTCAGGCGCTGGAATCGGTTTGCCTGCCTCATTCTTCGGGTCGTGCGTGTGATCGTCTCGAACGAAGGGTCTCCGAGAAGGACATCCATCGCACTGAGGAAGATGGACGCCCTCGTCTTGGCGACGGTACCGAATTCCAAAAGGTCGTCGCTGCGCTCGATGTCCCTGAGCGCGGCCACGAACTCATCGTCTATGCGCTCCGGCGACTTCAACTGGTAAGTGGAGCTTCCAGCGCTGAGTTCCCGCAGGCCTACATAAACGTAGCCGCGTTCGGCGAGGTCGGCGCGTGCATCGGCAGACGTCTCCTGTCCCGCTGGTATCTCGAAGTTGTCGTAGGCGGAGTAAGAGATGAACAGCACCTGGCTTGCGGAGCCCGATGTCGTTCGGATGGTGCCGCGGTCTCCGACCTCTGTCGCGCCGAAGAAGATCGCGAGCGCCAGTTCCGAGAGGAGAGTCGTCTTGCCGGTCCCGTTCGGTCCGACCAGGACTATCATCCGGCGCGGCAGTTCGGATGGTCCCTCGAAGTTGAACACCACGGGCGAAGGCGACATCTCCCGATTGCGCGAGGTCGGTGGCGTGAACTCCATCCGAAGCGCGCCATCGACCTCCGTGGCCGAGGAGACCGAGCGCAGATCGCCGATCGGATCGGACTCCATGGTAATCGGTTCGATCCCGGCTTCGACAACGACAGGTTGGACGACATCAGGGTCGGCCTCACTCGCTACCCGCGAGGTGGACAGAAGCGCGGACCTACGTCGGAAGGCGTCTCTTGCGGGCGCGAGCCTTAGGAGCGATGTCTTGAAAGAATCTTCATCCTCGAAGGCCTTCAGGCGGTCTCCATCGGTGGTGAGATCACGCATGGCGGTTAGGATCTGCTGTTCAAGCTCAGGACCGAGCAATCCCAGCTTGGTGTAGTAGCCGAGGTCCGCCCCCAGCGATCCGAACTCTTCCGGGAGTTGAGCACCGATCGGATCAGGGAGCCGCGGCGCTCCCCCTCGGAGACCAATCTCAGCTATCTTCACTTGGTGAAGCGTTTCCGAGTCGTCCTCGGTCCGCCAG
This sequence comes from Novosphingobium sp. UBA1939, assembly GCF_002336885.1. Classification (NCBI taxonomy): domain Bacteria; kingdom Pseudomonadati; phylum Pseudomonadota; class Alphaproteobacteria; order Sphingomonadales; family Sphingomonadaceae; genus Novosphingobium; species Novosphingobium sp. UBA1939. Next base: position 50,968 of record NZ_DDFB01000074.1, read on the forward strand.
AATGCTGCGTAGAACGTCGTTTTGAACCCGAAGTCGTCCCAGGCATCGTGCATAAGCGTTATGGCCGGAAAGGTTGGCGGCGGCGCGTTGCCGTCTTCAACGACGTAGATTTCCAACGGAGGACTCCTGCGCGACCGGCCCACGCGGGCGCCGGGAAGTTGAACGAGTTATACTATCGACAGTCACCGGAATGATAAAGATGACCTGTCGTCAGAAGAGGCCGCGATGTCGCCGATAGTCTCGGCCTCCAACTGCCTGCATCGCCAACTGCAATGAACGAGCGGCCGCTTTAGCGATCGGTGCAGGTGTCATCGAGTGACGATAGTGGATCCTTGCAGCCGGGCTTGTTCGCCGAACGTAAGTGCGCTTCCTTAGATCGCCAGCCGAAACTTGACTGCCAGCAACCGGCCCATCTCCGGTCACACTTCAAGGGCGATTGGGAAAGCGCTGGATGTCTGCTCCGGTCGTGTCCCGAAATAATGCGCCTCCCGACTATCGGCGAGCTTCCCGGCCGTGAACGGCCGAAGCCGGGACCCAGAGAGGGAAGGAGGGATGGGGAGGGCGAGCCTGCGGGCTCGCTTGCAGAGGAGAATCCCCATGGCATCGTCCCACCGCGCGCCGGCGCGTTCCGATATCTACGCCACCGTCACCGCCCAGCTTGTCGCCGCTATCGAGGCTGGCGCCGGGGAATGGCGAATGCCCTGGCACCATTCAGGCGCGCCCACCATGCGCCCCGCCAATGTGTCGGGAAGGCGCTACGCCGGGATCAACCGCCTGGTGCTGTGGGCCACGGCCGAGGCGCACGGCTATACTTCGGGTACGTTCGGCACCTACCAGCAGTGGAAAGGTATCGGTGGGCAAGTCCGCAAGGGTGAGAGCGGCGCCCATGTCGTGCTGTGGAAGCGGATCGAGTCCCGGAACGGCGATGTGCATGCCGGTTCCGATGCCGACACGGATACGGGCGACGAAGGCCGCGCCCGCGCCCGCTGCTTCGCCCGCTCGTTCGTGGTCTTCAACCGCGACCAGGTCGACCTCGAGGATGCAGGCGCGGTTCGCGAAGCGCCGCCGGTCGATACCAGCATCACCGAAGCCCTGGCCTTTCTGTCCCGCGCCGGCATTTCGATCGAATACGGCCTCCATGACGCCCACTACCGTGCCGATGTCGACAAGGTGTTCATGCCCGAACGCACCGCGTTCGGCAGCGACCTCGACCTGGTGTCGACGCTGGCGCACGAGATAGCCCACGGTTCGGGCCATGCCTCCCGTCTCGCCCGCGAAACCTTGCGCGACTACCACAAGGAACGCAGCATCCGCGCGCGAGAAGAACTCGTGGCGGAGATCTGCAGTGCCATGATCATGGCGGACCTCGGCTTTGCCTGTACGCCCAGGCCCGACCATGCCGCGTACCTCACCTCGTGGTTATCGATCCTTCGCCATGATGCCCGTGCGATCTTCACCGCCGCCGCGCAGGCGCAGGCCGCCGCCGACTGGATCCATGCCGCGGCCAGCGCCCGGCAGGGTGACGAGCTGGGTGGCGGGCACGACGATGTCCCACCTCTCGCCATCGCGGCCTGAGGAGACACCATCATGGGTTCGTCCCTTCGCTATCCCGCCGGTGCGTCTGTCGCCTATCATGCTCTCGATGCGGCCGACGCGGTCACATGGATGAGCGATCATGCCCGGCTCGTCGAGGACGTGCGTGTCAGCGCCCGCGCGGCATTCCCCTCGTTTGATCCGATCGATTGCTGGCGCGATTGCAACGCGCGGGTGATCCTGCGCAACGCCTTCGCCGATATCGGCGTGACCACCGACGATGGGCTTGTCGCCATCTGGATGGCGCGGCGCACCGATCGCGAATTCCGGCTCCGCTGCGAATGGGGCGATACGGGGGAGACGGCACGCGCCTGGCTCGCTCGGTCCGCCGTGACGTTCGCGACGATATTCGGTGCGCGTGATGCCGTCGATCCCGCCTCGCCCGCTTTGCCACTGGCGGCCTGACGCACCCCGTTCCCCGGAGACATCCCGATGACCATGATCACCCGCGGCGCGTGGCGCGCCGGCCCCATGCGTCCCGGTTCCGCCTCCTGGCCGTTCGACTGGGAGGCGGACATCACCACGACCGAGCCGGTATGCCGGCGACACCAGTATGTCGGTCGCTTCGTCCAGGCCGGCGGCCGCCCGATCGGCGAGGCGCAGGCCAACCTCAGCGCGGTTGCGCTGATCCCCGAGATGGTCCGCCTGCTGCAGGCCGTCGCCGGCGTGATCGCGATGAGCGATCCCGACGACGAGGCCTTCGCGGACAGCGCGGCCGACTGCCTCGACTCCCTGCTGGAGCATACCGAGGCCCTGCGGTCCGTGCTTCAGACGCTTGGGGGAGGGGCAGGACGGTGACCGCCGTAGTCTGGCTCCATCTCTGCCGCCATGAAGAGGGTCGCCGGACTTTACTATGCGGTTTGGGGCGGTCGAGCCGCACGCCGCGATTCCCCTCATTCTGAACACGAAACCGGATCGCCACCGATCCAGCACGAGGTATTGTCATGAACGGGATGTATCTGGCCTATCGCTGCCCGCATTGTGGCAGCGAGGAATGCGGCAACGACGCCAATGCCGGTTGGGATGTGGTCACGCAAGGCAGCGTGCTGCTCAGCGAGTTTGATCACCAATGGTGCAACGCCTGTGGAGACGTAAGGCTGGAAGAATTCACTATCACCGATCCCGTGCGGATCGCCGTCATCGACCAGCAGCGCGCCCGCCTTGTGGTCGAGGGGGCGGCTCACGATCTGCTTGCCGCGGCGCGTGACGCCCTTGCCGCGCTCTGCGACCAGAGCACTGCGCGGCGCAAGGGCTACGACGTCCTCGCTTACGACCGGCTGCTTGCCGCGATCGCGCTGGCCGAAGGCCGGAGCGCGTCATGATCGAGACCATGCTGGCGCTCTCCACCGCGCACTTGCGCGAGGAGACCTGCAACGACTGGCTGCATCGCGCGCCCTTCGCCGTCTTCGAGAAGGGGGCCTACGGGTGGTTCGTTTCCATATCTGAAGATGATCCTGCCGATCCGCCTGCGGACCTTGCCGAATGTATCGCCCAGGCACGGGGGCTTGGCTGTGACTGGCTGATGTTCGATCGCGACGCCGACACGCTCACCATCCTGCCAACCCACGATTGGTGAGGACGCCCGGCACCATGGTGCGGATAAAGCATTGGGGGAAGGGGAGTGACGAGCAATTCCGCTCGCCAGAAAGGTCCACCTCCCATGCTCAGCGACAGCGAACGCTTTGCCTTCATTCCCCGGCGCATCCACAGCTTCGCCAGTAACGGGAACGCCTATGACGCGACCCAGACCGACGAACGGATTGCCAGCGGCGACACCCTGCTAATCCTGCCCGAGGGCGTGGTCGGCATTGCCCATTGCTGGCCCTTTGCGGTTACGCAGGCGACAGGCAATCTCCACGGCGTTCAGCCCAGGGCGCACGAGACGCTGGGTGAATTCGCCGCCGCCTTCAACCTGACCGCTGACGATGTCGCGGCCGCCATCGCGCTCGCCCATGCGCTCGGGTTCGTCCTCGATCCGGCGCTGGCCGCGCTTGGCGTTCCCGCCGTCTGAAACCCTCTACCCGGAGAACCATCATGCTTGCCACCGTCCCGCCGGCGGGCGCGCCCACGCGCGTCGAACAGATCGCCAGGCTCAACGACCGCGCCCGGCTTGGCCTCGACCCCTCGGCGCGTATCGCCGTCACCCGCAATTGCCTCGCCACGCTGGGACCGATCGAGGGACCACTCGCAATCCTCAACCAGGCTCGCATCCTCGCCGCCATGCGCCGCTGCACCTTCAGCGCCGACAGTCCCGAGCGCGATCTCGGCGTGTTCGAGCTCGATGGGCACACCATCTGGGTGAAGGTGGATTATTTCGACAAGGCGCTCGCATACGGATCGGACGATCCCGCTGACGCCACCGTGACCACGCGGGTGGTCACGATCCTCCTGCCGGCGGACTGGTGATGGCCACCGCCGAAACCATGGGGCCTTTCGATCCGGGGAAGGCCGCGGCGTGGATCGCCCGGGGCAGACCGCCGGCGGAGGCGGCGCAGCTCGCCGCGATCTGGCGGCGGTATCCAGACTTGCCCGCTGGCGCCAGCGCCGACGCCAGGATGCGGCGCCTTCGGGAACGCGTCGGCGCGATGCGACCCTTGAACGATGCCATCGCGCGTCGGAACGCGCAGGACCGGGAGCACCGCAACTTCGCCTTCACCGCCACCAGGCTCGCCGCAGGGCAGGGTGACGATCGCGATCGGGCCATCCTCGCCGGGCGGGACATCCATGGCTTCGCCTGGATGGCGGCGGTCCGTTATGCCGATGGGCTCCAGGCCGCGCGGTCGGGATGGCCCTATGCTCCGCACGCGGTGGGGACAGAGCGCGACGCCTACGATCGCGGTTTCCGCGAAGGCGGTGGCGATCGCGACGACCTCTTCGACACTGCCCGGCGTGCGCTGCGCGTTGCCGAGCCGCAGAGGGAACCGGTGCCAGCCCTGTCGTCTCGCCCCTTGCCGAGCACATGGCCAAAGCCCGATGATGCGCGCCGGCCGGCGCCCTGGTCGCGTCGTCTCGTGATCTTCGGCGCGGCCGAAGCCGGGCTTGCCGCACGCACCAGCAACAGCGCTGTACTGCTACCGCCGTTGCTGGTGCGCGAGGGAGCAGACGCGGCGGCTGTCCTGGTCGTCGTCGGCGATGCCCTTTGCGCATTGGATGACGCGCGCGCAGCAGCAACCTGCCCACCGCCGCCGGCGGACCTGAATACCCTGTTTGCTGGCCGTGACTTCTCCGACATCCTTGTCGCGGCCCAGGGCGAGGACTTGGCGGTCATCGATGCCCACGCGCTTTTCCTCCCGCTTGCGCGCCATCAGGAGCGATTGCGCCATACCCTGCCGCTGCAGCGGGCGCAGTTCGCGCTCTGGCTCGAGCGGGGTCTCTGTCCCGGAGAGACCCGCGCCGCGGGACACATCCGCTGGGGGAAGACCATCCATGGGCTGGTGGCCCGCCTTGGCGAATTGACCGCCACCTGGTCCGGCAAGGATGCCCAAGGGCATCGGATCGTCATCACGGTGACCGCGACCGGTGAACCGGCACGGGGCTATGTCGCCGGCGACGGCGCCGCGCTCGAGCCCGTGTTCCATGTCAGCAACCGCAAGGCTGTTCGTGGCGCCATGACGCACGCGCTGCGACGCTTTGCGGGAGGCATTCGGCTTGCCCCCCATCACTCATACAAACGGGAGGAAGCTGATATGGAACTCAATTCGTCCACGCCGGCGCCGATCGGGCGGGTCCATCACCGACCCTTGGCCGGGGCAGGGGCAAATTCTCTTGCCAGCCAGGCGCGTGCGCGGCACGCAACGCCAAACGGGACGCGAACATGACAGGCAATCTTGCGACATTCAACAACGCCTGGCGCGTGGCCGCTTCCATGGCCGACGATCATGATCGCGATTACGCGCTGGTCCACACCGGCAATCCCGGCAGGCCCTATCTGGTCGAGGAACTGGCGGGGCAACCCGGCGTCGTGGCGATCCTCTGTTCCGATCCTGCCACAGCCCTGCGCTGGGTCAGCGAGGTGGAACAGACATGAAGCCCGCCCGGGACTCCGTGCTTGTGGTGCTGGTCCTGCTGACCGGCGGCTGTCACCGCGCTTCCATTGCCGGGGGCGAGCCTTGTGTGATCGTCATCGATCTGGCGAAACGCTCCGAGACACAGCAGTCTGGCCAACGACCGGGCTCCATGACTGTAGCCCGGCGATGCCAGCCATCCGGTTCCGGGACGAAAGAGTCAGGTTCTCATGCCGATCGGACGGGGGTGGCGATGGCGTGATCAGGGCTGGCGCGCGTGATTGGTGAAGGGCTGATTTCGGCGAGGTTGGCGGACTGACCGGAAGGGCCGCTCCAGGCGCGCAGATCAGCCTAAGCGGACCTTTATTAACGGAAGGTACGTCCGCCCGGGGAACGCAAGCAATCTGGCCTCTAATGCGCATCGGCGCCAGCGATGCTGGCAGGTGCAAGCAGGGTGCGCCCCCGCTGGATAACACGGTTTTGTTCAGCCAGGCGGTGGAGTACGCGGTTGACGTGCACCGGAGTCAGTCCGACGATATCGGCAATTTCCTGCTGGGTGAGGGGGATTTCCAACGGGCCGTCCGATTCCCCCAGCCGCATGCGCAGATCGATGAGCAACTCCACAATGCGCTCTGTGGCGTTTTTGCGACCGAGGCCCACGATCCACTGTGCCTGCCGTTCCAGCGTCTGCATCATGGCGCCAAGAACGTCCTTCACCCCGTTCTCGCGCCTGTGAATTTCCGAAAGCGGGAGCGGCGTTATGCTGAGCCGGGTCAGCGCCATGACCGGAAGTTCGGCGCGGCCTGAAAGCAGCCAGTGCGGCTCGCACAGTTCACCCGGCAGATAGAGCGCGGTGATCTGGCGCCGGCCATCGCGCAACGTTTTATAGCGGCAGCCCCAGCCTTGGTTCACGCGATAGATGCAATCGCATTTCTCGCCGGCTCTGACCACATGATCATACCGCCGCAATAGTCTGGGGCACGCGATTGTCTTGTGCATAGCCTTGCATCCGCATCCTGGCTGCCTCCGTCCCGCCTCCGCGAGTCCGGCTCGAAGCCTTGCAAATGTTTCATTCGAATAAAGTTTTCCGGATTGAGACGTACGGTGGATGCAGCGGGTCAATCGGTTCGGCGCACGGCGTCGCCATTTCGCCGGATCTCGATCAACTAGGTTAGACAGAAGGATCGAACGTCCGCGATCGACGCTTCCCTTCCTGCAGCCCGGCACATGACGCCGGCCGCGACGACAGGAGGAAAGCATCATGGCATCACAAAGTGGCACCAGGCCCAAAGGCGAGAGCTCGGGCAAGGGGCAGGCCAATGAGCAGAAATCCGGCGAGCAGACAGGGGTCACCGGTGCGGCGGACAAGGAAAGCAACGCCGGGGCCGGCGGCGGCGGGATTGCCAGCCTCAAGGCGGACCATCGCAAGGCCGAACAACTCTTCGCCCAGTTCGAGAAGGCGAAAGATGACGAGAAGCAAGCCCTGATTGAACAGGTTTGCAACGCGCTGACGCTGCACACCATGCTGGAAGAGGAGATCTTCTACCCGGTGTGCCGCGAGAAAATCCCGGAAGACGATTCCCTGAACGAGGCCCAGGTCGAGCATGACAGCGCCAAGCTGCTTATCGCCGATCTTCTGCTGCTGAGACAGGACGATCCCTTCCGCGATGCAAAGGTCAAGGTGCTGGCCGAACAGATCAAGCACCATGTCAGGGAGGAAGAGAGCGGCAAGGACGGCATTTTCGCCAAGGCCGAAGCAAAGGGGCTGGATACCCCCGAACTGGCACAGCGGCTGAAGCAGCGCCGTACCGAGCTTGAACAGTGCGATCGTCTGCCCGGTGGCGAGCCGGTGGCGATCAACCTTCAATCCATGAACAAGCAGAGAGAGGAATACGAGATGGCCAGCTATCAACACGGGCAGGAACGCGATGATCAGGGCCGCTTTACCGGCGGTGGCGCGGGTGGTCGCGGCAGGGGCGATTACGATGATGATCGCGGCTCCCGCCGCGGTGGAAGCGCGGGACGGGATCGCGACGAGGACGGCCGCTTTACCAGTTCGCGCGGCGGCGGCTCCGGACGCGGCCAGGACGACGACGACCGTGGCGGGCGCAACGGTCGCGGGCGCGATGACGACGACGGCCGGGGCTGGTACGGCGATTCGCGTGGGCATTCGGAAGCCTCCCGCCGCGGCTGGGAAGATCGGGGTTCCTCGCGCGGCAGCAGCGGCCGTTATGACGACGATGACGATCGCGGCGGACGGCGCGGCGGCGGCGACGGCCGGGGCTGGTACGGCGATTCACGCGGCCATTCCGAGGCGTCGCGCCGGGGCTGGGACAATCCCGACCATGGCGATAGCGGTTGGTATGGAGACTCGCGCGGCCATTCCGAAGCCTCGCGCCGGGGTTGGGACAATCCCGATCACGGACGCAGCGGATGGTTCGGCGATCCGGAAGGGCACTCCGAAGCCTCGCGCAAGGGCTGGGAAGATCGCGGTTCCTCACGCTCTTCTCAGGGGCGCTACGATGATGACGACGATCGTCGTGGCAGTTCGCGTTCCTCGCGCGGCCGCGATGACGATGACAATCGCGGCGGCGGACGTGGCTGGTCCGGGGATTCTCGCGGCCATGCCGAAGCGGCAAGGAGGGGTTGGGAAAACCGACACTAACCGAAATGCCGCCTGACGACTTCCAAGTATCAGTGATGGAGCTGGGCACGAAACCCAGCTCCATCCGCAATGGCCATCCCGCCGATCCCGATGCGCTTTGAGGAGTTCTATGATGACGAGGCATGACATGCCATCGCACGCCGGCCGCGCCATCGCCGGGCTGGCGACCGTTCTCGCCGTGGGAACCTGGCTCTATACCGGGTCTCGTCGGCGTGTGTCCCGCGCGGCGCAGGATTCCGCACCCGGCTTCACAACGCGGCGCGGATCAAGGGAGTTCGGCAAGTACGCCGTAAGCGGGCGCTGCGTCACGATCGGAAAGCCGCGGGCAGAACTGTTCGCCTTCTGGCGCGATTTCGCCAACCTGGCCCGGTTCATGGAGAACGTCGAGGCCGTCCGGCCGGCCGGCGATGATGGCCATTGCGTGTGGACGATCCGCGCGCCCGCCGGAAGAACTGTCGACGTTGAAACGGTGATAGCACGTGAGGAGCCGGGCGAACTGATCGCGTGGCGCTCTGTGGAAGGATCGGATATCGACACCGAAGGGCGAGTAACGTTTGAAGACGCACCGGGCGACCGAGGCACGCGCGTAAGCGTGCGGATTGCCTACAAGCCCCCTGCGGGCGAACTCGGGCGCCTTTTTGCCAAGCTGCAGGGGCGTGAGCCGGAGATCCAGGCCCGTCGTGACCTGCGCCGCTTCAAGATGCTGATGGAAACCGGCGAAATCGCCACCTCCGCGCGCCGCAAGGATCAGACGCGTGCAGCAAGGCAGGCACGCAAGCACGACACTTCCCCCAAGCAGCAGGAGAACGCGTAATGCGCGCGCTGACATTCCACGGCACACAGGATGTGCGCGTCGATACGGTCGACGATCCTGAGATCGTCAATCCGCGTGATGCGATCATCCGCGTCACCTCCACAGCCATCTGCGGATCGGACCTACACCTGTACGATGGCGTCATCCCGGGAGTGATGCCAGGAGACGTTCTGGGGCACGAATTCATGGGCGAGGTAGTGGAAACCGGACCGCTCAGCACGCTGCGTAAGGGCCAACGTGTGGTGGTACCCTTCACCATCAGCTGCGGACAGTGCTTCCATTGCAGTCGGCAGGCATTTTCCGCCTGCGACAATTCGAATCCGACGGAAAAGCAGGACATAGCCGAAAAAGTCTACGGACACGCCACATCGGGGATGTTCGGCTACTCGCATATGACCGGGGGCTATTCAGGGGGGCAGGCGGAATTTGTCCGCGTGCCATTTTCCGACGTCGGCCCGATCGCGGTGCCCGATCACCTTGACGACGAGCAGGTGCTGTTCCTTTCCGACATTCTTCCCACGGGGTGGATGGCGGCGGAAAACGCCCGCATCGAACAGGACGATACCGTGGCGGTCTGGGGTTGCGGTCCGGTAGGTTTGTTCGCCGTGCAATCAGCGCTGGCCATGGGCGCGGCACGAGTAATCGCGATCGACCACTATCCCCACCGGCTGGAACTGGCGCGCGGCCTTGGCGCGGAGGTGATCAATTTCCGCGAGTCCGATGTGCTAGACGCACTCATGGAAATGTCTGGCGGCCTTGGCGTCGACGCCGTGATCGATGCGGTGGGAATGGAAGCCCACGGCTACGCGATTGACAACTTGCTCGACATTGCAAAGCAGAAGATTGGTTTCGGCGCGGATCGGGCCAGCGCGCTCCGGCAGGCGCTGCTGGCCGTCCGCAAGGGCGGGCGCGTTTCGGTGCCAGGTGTCTATGGCGGGTTTGCCGATACGTTTCCGCTGGGCGCGTTGATGGAAAAGGGCCTGGAACTGCGCACCGGGCAGACCCATGTTCAGCGCTACATGAAGGATCTGCTCGCCCGGATCGAAGGCGGAACGCTCGATACGACGTTCCTGATCAGCCATCGCCTTCCGCTGGAGGAAGCCGCCACCGGCTATCGCAATTTCAAGGAGCAGCAGGACACCTGGACCAAGGTCGTGCTCCGGCCCGGGCAGATTGCCTCTCGCACTTGATCGTTGGCCGATCCGGCCTTTTTTGCCCGCCTGCAATCGGATCAGGGGATCAGCCCCGACTGCATTTGGAACGCACACCCGTCCGCCACCTTGTTCTGCAATACAGGAGAGCACCATGCCGAAAACCTCTGCGCACGAGCCGCTGGACCCAGACAGCCCCGATCGTGTCGAGAACGACAGGCTTCATGCGGCCACGTCCATCCAGAGCCCGGTGAAGCCGGAGCAGTATCCCCTCAAGGATCGTGAACTGCAGACCGCAGCGGCCACGGACGGCAAAACAGGCAAACGCAAGTCTGAGAAGCGGTGAGGAATGGCTCCGCAGGGCGGCCCTGCGGCTGGTCCCGGACGATGTTGTCGAGCCGGAATGCCGTCCGTCCGCGTTTACCGCGGCTGTCCGTTTCTTTCGTTGGCAATGGCCTTGGCACGGGCGAGGTCATGAATGAAAGAAGCACGCTCCTGCGCGTAGTCGCTCCGGCGGCGTCGCAGCAGCAAGGCGGGATGTATGGTCGGCAGGACCGGTATGCCTTGCACGTCGAGAATTTCGCCGCGAACCGGGCCAAGGGTGGCACGTCCGGCGACGACCCGAAGCGCCGTTGCCCCCAGCGTCACGACCACCGCCGGTGAGACCAGCGCGATTTCGCGGCCAACCCACCAGCGAGCATGGTGGATCTCGCCCGCATTGGGAGCTTCGTGCAGGCGGCGCTTGCCTGCCACCGAAAAGCGGAAGCGCTTGACGGCGTTCGTGAGAAATACGCAGGAACGGTCGAGGCCCGCTTCCTTCAGGCAGGCGTCAAGCATTTTCCCCGCGGGACCGACAAACGGATGCCCCTGTCGATCTTCCTGGTCACCCGGACGTTCGCCGATCAGCATGATGGGCGCGTGAAGAGGGCCTTCTCCGCGAACGAACGTCTTCGCGGATGTAAGCGGATTGCGGTCGTCCCCTTCCATCGCCTTGTACAACGCGGCGAGGGATTGTGTCGGCTCTGATTCAGGGGAGGTCATCGTCGTGCTCCACATGTGACCGGAATGCGTGGCGGTCGGAAAGCGGGATGCATCATGCCTGATCTGAACGATCCGGAACGGGTTGCGATCCTTTCTCCGCGTTGATGCTGGGGAACTTCCTTATTCTTCTCGTTTTGAGACCAGCATGAAACGGAATCTTGCCGATCGCGCCCCTCTTGCGCCGGCGCGGGATCAGTCCGGGAATGGGACGGCCCTGCTGCTCATCGATGTGGTCAACCCCTTTGAGTTCGAAGGAGGGGCAGACGCGCGCCGGCGTGTCGAGGCCATTGCCCGCCCATTGGCAAACCTGCGGGCCGGTGCTTATCGGCTCGGCGTCCCGGTCATCTACGTCAATGACAACTTCGGCGAATGGCATTCGGAACGCTCCCAACTGCTTGACCGCGCGCGCCCCATGCCAGGCGACGGACTGCTAGATCCGCGCCACGACGACTACTTTATCATCAAGCCCCAGTTCTCGGGGTTTTACGCGACAAATCTCGGGGTTCTCTTGCCCAAGCTTGGTATTCGGCGCCTCATTCTCACCGGGATCGCGACCGAGATATGCGTTCTGTTCACGGCCGCGGATGCGCATATGCGGGATTACGGCTTGTGGGTTCCCAGCGATGCGGTGGCGCCGCTGGACATGGCGCAAGGCGAAGGTGCCCTGGCGGTCATGCGCTCCGCCATGCAGGCCGAAACCGCGCCATGCTCCAGGCTTTCGCTGGCGGATTGGTTAGACCGATGATGCCTCGGCGAGATATTGATCTTTTACCATTGCCCCCGCGCCACGCATAAGACGGCTTTCTACCCGTTGGGTACGTTGCAGCGAGATGGTCGATCAATCCTCACCGGAGGCGAGCGAAAGAATATAGCGCGCGGGCATCGAAGAGGCCCACAATGGGACTATTGCAGGGGCGGATAGAATTTGCAGAGAGCGCCGAAAGGGCGTTTCGATATCAGGTATTGCTATTCTCTTCGCGAGGGGTGTCCGGAGCCGCACCGGCTCCCCCGGTGCCGGCCGTGTCCGCTCCAGGTTCCCGGAGCTCACGGTCAAGGTCATCCTGGAACGCGTGGTCATGCACACCGGACTGGCCCACCCGGTTCTTCATCGCTTTATCGGACCGTTGGGGCGACATGCCGGTTTTCTTCATGGCGTCGGCTTGACCTGAACAGCGGTTGGCCTCCTCGGGATGGTTATGGACGACGATCGGGCGGCTTTGCTGATCTTCGTCAGGCTGCCGGTCCTGACGCCTTCGGACGCTTTTCGCTTCTTCCATCATTGGTGGTCTCCAACGGAAACGGATGTGGTCACCGGGGATGCGTCGCTTGTACAAGCCATCCTCAGGGCGGAACGATCCGCGATCCATCCGGCTAGCCATCGCTAACGCATGTGTGTGTTCCTTTTCCGCGGCATCGGCGGATGGTGCGTTCTTCGCTTTTCCCGCATGGAGAATAGGGAACCGGTAGTGGCCGGGAGCATCGACGAAGCGGGCTTGGTCTACAGTGCCGATAGCGACGCCGGCCTTCCGCGCGAGAAGGTTCTTGCCACGGTGGTTTACCTGCTTGAAAAGACCATGATCCGGGTCGGCAATGCCGAATACGCCCGCGCCAACCGCAGTTTCGGGCTGACCGCGCTGGGCAGGCGTCATGTCCGGATCGACGGCGGGGAACTGCGGTTCCGCTTCCGGGGCAAGAGCGGCAGGCAGTGGAACCTGCGCCTGCAGGACCGGCGCGTCGCACGCATCGTCTGGCAGTGTCAGGACCTGCCGGGGCAGCACCTGTTCGAATACGAGGATGGAGAAGGGCAAATCCGCGCGGTAACGTCGGAGGACGTCAATCTTTACCTGCGGGAAATCGCCCGCATCGATGCACGCCACGCTCCTGTTCACATCACGAGAAAACCAGAAGCATATCTCCACCCGAGCCACCACGGGCTTTTCAAAAATGTCCAGCTTGCGGCGGGGCAGCTCGTTTCTTTCCTGCGGTTATTGTGGCGCCGCGACTGCCGTGGAGCTCGCTTCGACGTCCGCTGATCCCGCGTCGTCCGATTTTTGCTGTGATGCATGTTAGTGAACGGCGCTCACGCGCAACCCATCCCAGGTTGAGTGGTTCATGGGTGGTGCGCGATCCCGAACCGCATACCCGCGGCTGGCGCGACGCCGGAGGTCAACTGGCCTGCGTCTGCGGGCTCGCGATTGACACGTCTGCAAGGAGACATCGTATGCCGGACCAAACCTATACTGACGCTATCGCCTTGCTGAAGGCAGACCATCGCACGGTCGAAGACCTGTTCGCACAATATGAAGGGGCGAGCGGGGAAAGTGCGAAGAAGAAGCTTGCTCACCGGATCTGTGTCGAGCTCAAGATACACACCGCGCTCGAGGAGGAGATTTTCTATCCCGCCTTCCGGGGGAAGATCGAGGACGACACACTCGATGAAGCCTATGTCGAGCATGACGGCGCCAAGGTGCTGATCAACGACATCGAGGCCGGAGCGCCGGGCGACGACTTCTACGACGCGAAGGTCAAGGTGCTGTCGGAGGAAATCAAGCACCACGTGCACGAGGAGGAGATGCCGTCCGAAGGCATGTTCGCCCAGTGCCGCCAGGCCGATGTCGATCTGATGGCGCTGCGCGACGCGATGCTGGCGCGCAAGCAGGAACTGATGGCACAGGCGGACAGTGCCGGCCTGCCGCCTGCCGAGCCTCACGCGATCAATCTGCAACCGGCCTGAGGCCGATGCACGCCGTTCGCGAGAAGCGGGTACCTTCGGTTACCCGCGAAGGCGTGGTCACGCCTGGCGTGGCGTTGCTGCGCGAGGAACTGGGGGAAGGGACGATGCGGCCCCTGGCAGGCCTTGCCCTGGGCAGTCGCAAGATCGGGCTTTGCGCGGGCCACGACGCGATCTGGATGATCGTCCGCCGGGGGAACCGTGGCGGGATCGCCATGCGGACGGCGTTCCTGCCCGCGGGTTATCGCCAGGCGCGCACGGTGCGCGCCAGGCCGGGCGAGGCTGCCCGGATCGAGGTGGAAAGCGCGATCGGCACGCATCGTATTGCCATCAGCCTTCATGAAGGCGCTCTTCCGATCCTGCGGGTCACGACGACCGTCGAACCCGCCGCGGCGCTGCTCACGTCCTTTGTGCCGCGCGACCTCTATCTGCTTGACGCGCACGATGACCCGCTGGGCGCGCACGGCACGGTGGAAGCGGCCCAGCGCGGGCTCAACACCGGCGCGATCTATTTCCGCCTGACGGAGCCCGCGTTCGGCAGTGTCCTCTATTTTCAGGATCTCACGCGCCTCAACCCCTATTTTCTGGCGACCGGCACCAAGCCCGATGGTGCAGTCGGCGGTGTCTGGCCCGAGATCGGCTATCTGCTGCCGACCCCGCCGCAACAGGGAACACCTCCGGTCGCCCCGCTGCCCGCCGGCGAGGAAACGGTGCTGTCCGACGCGCTGATCGCGTTCCATGACGAGAGCGAGGGCGACGAACGTGCGGTTGCGAGGCGCTATCTCGCCCTTATGGGCGCGGTGCTGCCGCATCTGGCAACACCGGAGAGCGACTATCGCGACTGGGTGGCGCGCGCTGAACGGTCGCTCGACGACCTTTCGCACTCGTCCAAGGCGACGGTTCGGCATTACGGCCACCGGTATGTCCATCCCTACACGGCCGCCGAATATCCGGATTCGATGGTGCAGCTGAGCGTGCTGTCCTCACTTCGCGATTTCGAGACCTGGAGCGGAACCAAGGCCCCCATCGGCGCCGACCTCGCCGCGGGTCTTGGCAAGTTCTACGACCCCAGGCTCAAGGCGCTGCGGCGCTACCTTCCCAATGTGGGCAAGGACAAGAACAAGCACGCGGTCGACAGCTGGTATCTCTATCATCCGCTGTCGAAGCTCGGCCGGCTCGCGATCGACGGCGACAAGCAGGCCATGCGCCTCTTCCGGAAATCGATAGGCTACGGGATCAAGGCTGCCCGCCACTTCCACTATCGCTGGCCCATCCAGTTTGATGTGCGCGATTTCCACGTGCTGCAGGAAGCGCGCGACGATCAGGGGCTGGGCCAGACCGACGTCGGCGGCATGTATGCCTATGTGATGCTCCAGGCTTTCGAACTGACCGACGACAAGGCCTATCTCGATGAGGCGCGCATTGCGATCGACGCCGCCCGGGGTATGCGCTTCGAACTTAATTACCAGGCCAATCTGACCGCGTGGGGCGCGGCGGCGTGCCTGCGATTGTGGCGGATCACCGAGGAGGAGAAGTACCTCGAGCAAAGCTATGTCTATCTGGCGAACTTCTTCCACAACACGGCGATCTGGGAATCCGAGATCGGACACGCGCGCTATTATCGCAACTTCCTGGGCGTGACGGCCCTGCACGATGCGCCCTACATGGCGCTCTACGAATGCTTCGACAGCTTCGCCGCGTTCGAACGCTATCTGAAGGACAGCGGCCCGGACGTCGATGCGGCGGTGCGATTGCTGCTCACGGAATATTGCCGTTACGCGCTCGACCGCGCCTGGTTCTATTATCCCGACGCCTTGCCCGAAGAGGCGCTCTCGCCCCAGCAGCGCCCGACCAACGGTCATATCGATCGCGAACTCTCCTTCCCGGTCGAGGATCTCTATATCGACGGGCAGCAGGCGGGGCAGGTCGGCCAGGAAATATACGGCGCGGGTGCGGCCTTCGTGTTCGCCAGCCGCTGTTTCCACCATGTCCGCGACGCGCCATTCCGCCTGTTTTGCGATCATTTCCTGGTGAGCAGCGAACGCCCCGCCGAACGCGCGCTCAGCGTCCAGTTGCTGGGATGCGAGGAGCGCGAGGCGAAGCTCAGCATGATCCGCACGGGCCGCGCCCCGTTGCCGCGCTTTACGGTGACCACCGCCGGCGGGGATCGCATCAGCCCGCGCGCGCAGGCGCCGGACCGCATCGATTTCCGCTTACCCGCAAGCAGCCGGGTGAGCGTGATCTGGTAACCCGATTGAAAGGAGCGATCATGCCCGAACTTGCCACACGACCTGCCACCAACGTTGCCGATGCGCATACGGCCATGCCAGAGTTGCGCGGCCGCAAGGCGATTGTAACCGGCGGCACCACCGGCATCGGCCGTGCGATCGCCGTGCTGCTTGCCTCCGAGGGCGTCGACGTCTTCGTCTGCGGGCGCGATCCAGATTATCTGGCGGATGCGCTCGCACGTATCGGCGAGGTCGGCAGGGGCGACGGGATCGCGCTCGATTTGGCCGAGCGCACCAACGTCGGCCGCTTTTTTGAAGCGGCGGAGCGCTATCTCGGTGGGATCGACATTGCCGTCATCAATGCCGCCGTGCCGGCCGACGCGCTCGCCGACGCTGAGGAGGACGAACTGCGCTACCAGATCGCCGTCGATTTTACCGCCTATCTCGCCACCAGCCATGCCGCGATCAAGCGGATGGGCGCGGGGAGCGACCTTGTCCTGATCGGATCGATGGCGGCGGTTTCGCGCCGGCCGGGCTCCTCCATCTATGTCGCCGCGAAGGCGGGGATTGAAGCGTTCGCCCAGTCGCTGCGCAGGGAACTTGCCGAACGCGACATCAAGGTGGGGCTGATCGAGCCGGGCTTCACCGGCGCGGACTTCCAGTATCCGGAGTTCCCGCCGGAGAAGCAGGTCGAGCTCATCAACGCGCACAAGATGCTGCGCGCCGAGGACATCGCCGTCGCGGTCCAGGTGATGCTGACCCAGCCGCGCCGAACCGCGCTCTCGCTGATGCGGGTGGAAACGCGGCTCGACCACCCATGAGCCGTTACGCCATCGACCGCCTCGTCCTCACGCCGGGCGATATCGATCTGCGGCACTCGCCGCTTGCGGGACATCTGGAGGCTGAAACCTATGTGCTGGGCGCGTTCAATCCGGGTCTGACCCGCCTGCCCAACGGCAACCTGCTGATGATGGTCCGCATCGCCGAAGCGTTACGGCAGCCGATCCGCGATGGCCATGTCCACGCCATTCGCTGGGAAGCGGACGGCGACCTTGCCCCCGGCACGATCGTGCCGAGGGGCACCGGCCGCTACATCCTCGATGCCTGGCCCCTCGAACTCGTCGATACCGCCGATCCGCGCAAGTTCCTGCTGCGGGGCGGCGGCTGGCGCGTGCTGGCGCTGACCTCGCTGTCCTGGCTGCTCCCGGTGGAGCTGACGCCGGACGGCCTCGCGATCCACGCGATCCACTATGACCGCGCGATCGCGCCGCGTGCCAGCTTCCAGTGCTACGGGGTCGAGGATGCCCGGATCAGCCGGGTCGGCCAGACCTGGCTGATGACGAGCTGCTCGGTCAGCCCGGAACGCCATTCGACCACCCTGTACCGATCGGACAACGGGCTCGACTGGGAGTTTTCCGACATCGTGCTCGATCACCAGAACAAGGACATGCTGATCTTCCAGGGTCTGATCGATGGGCAATACTGGGCGCAGACGCGCCCGCTCGGTGACCTCTATTTCGCCTATCCGCCCGGCAGCGAATGGCGTGCCGGGCCTTCGATCAATCTCGCGACTTCCCCGGACGCGCGCCACTGGAAGCCCTATCCCGCGCCCGGCATCCGGCCCCACAGCGCCACCGTCGCCACCGCGCGCATGGGTGGCGGGGCGCCGCCTGTCCTCACCGACCGGGGCTGGCTCACCCTTTGGCACGGCGTCGAGCCCAAGGAGATCGTCGGCATCTATCGGACCTACTGGTCGATCCTGGATCGCGACGATCCTTCCCAGGTGGTTGCTGCCGAGCATCGCCCGCTGCTCGAGGCCGATGACGAACTGACGAGGCCGATCGAGGACATGCTCTATATCCGCGACGTGGTCTTCACGACCGGCGTGATCGATGGCGACGAGGACGAGAGCAGCCCGGGCCATTATATCGTGGCGTCCGGCGAGGCGGACCTAGCCTGCCGCATTACGCATATTCCCAAGGACATGTTCGCCTGAGTCGTTGAACGATGCAGTGTTAACGTAGGATCACGTACCGAACGGCGTCTGTGGACGCCCCTAAAGAAGCAAGCGGTAAATGAGGTTCGGCACGTAGTCAGGTGCTCTCGTCTGTCCGGCCTCTGATGCAGCCTATGGCTGCGGGCCAGTATGGGAGTTCGCGGACCGGATCCACATCGGCTTTGCGCGCTTGGTTAGCGCTACGCCATTCTCTGGTTTTCCGACCCCGTCTTACCGACTGTTGTGCCATACCCTCCTTCGACCGCCTACGTCTCCCGACGACCTCTGGCCTTCGTCGCAGCCCTACGCTGCAACGACGACCGGAGCTTTGTAATCTTCTTTCCTGGTCATCAGCGCCCAAGCGATGCGCGCCATCTTGTTCGCGAGCGCCACCGAGACGAGCATCCGAGGCTTACGCGCTAGCATCCCTTCCAGCCACGAGCCTGGCCCCGCGCCATGTATCGTAGCCTGCCTCACGACCGCGCTACCGCCGATGATGAGAAGCCGCCTGATCGTTCGCTCCCCCATTTTCGAGATGCGGCCGAGCTTCTGCTTGCCTCCCGTCGAGTGTTGGAGCGGAGCGAGGCCCAGCCACGCGGCAAAGTCGCGACCCTTGCTGAACGTGGCAGCATGAGGCGCCAGCGCCACGATCGCGGTAGCAGCGATCGGCCCGATGCCAGGGATCGTCATCAGCCGGCGGGCAACCTCATCCTCGCGGGCGCGACGTGCGATTTCCTTGTCCAGGTCGGCGATCCGATCGCTAAGTTCGGCCAGCATATCGGTCATGATCCGGAACATGGCGCGTGCCGCCTCGGGCAATGACGAAGCCATTTCATCCTCGTCGAGCAAGTCCGCCAAAATCGTCATCTGAGCCTTGCCGCGCGGAGCTACCCAGCCATATTCGGCAAGATGACCCCACAATGCATTGATGAGCTGAGTGCGCTGCCGGACCAGTAGGTCGCGGGTCCGGAAGACCATACCGGCAGCCTGCTGCTCCTCCGTCTTTATCGCAACGAAGCGCATGCCCGGTCGCCGCGCTGCCTCGCAAATAGCCTCTGCATCGACCGCATCGTTCTTATGTCGCTTCACGAACGGTTTGACGTAGGCGGGCGGGATAAGTCGCACCTCATGGCCGAACTGCGTCAACTCGCGCGCCCAGTGATGCGCGCCGCCGCATGCCTCCATCGCGACGAGGCAGGCCGGTTGCGTGGCGAAGAAGTCGAGCAGCTTGCCCCGGCTCAGCTTGCGGCTGAAGACCGCCTCACCGCGTTCATCGGCCCCATGCGCGTGGAACGAACTCTTGGCGATATCCAACCCGATTGTGATAACCTGCGACACGGACGCCTCCCTCAAGTGGTGTTCAACACCTCCACTTTGGCACATCGATGCCGTCGGGGGGCGTCCACCCCATCAGCTTTTGCGGCGGCTGCCGGCCAATTCACGGCATTCCAGAGCGAGGCTGAAAAGCCCTATTGTCGGGGAAATCTCAATCTCGGGGAGCAGCACTCCCGAGCGGAATGACGATCTTGCTGTGCAAACCGTCGTCGGCGTAATCCAGTTCCAGTTGTCCTCGTAGGCCGTACTCCACCGTCGTCTGGATCAGCCTTGTCCCAAAGCCTTTTGCCGAGGGCTGGGCCACGGGCGGTCCGCCACTTTCCGACCAGGTGATTGTCAGATTGTCGCCTCCATCGTTCAGGCGCCAGCCGATCCGAACCCGGCCATCCACGACCGATAACGCCCCGTATTTGGCCGCGTTTGTCGCCAACTCATGCAAGACCATCGAGAGCGCCGTGACCTGCCGGGGCATAAGTTCGACAGCATGCCCGGCATCTATCGTCACTGCTCTCATTTCGGTGCAATATGGAGCCAGAAGATGCTCTATCAGTTCCTTTAGGTCGGTGCTCTGTTGCTCGTCAAAAGCATGGTTTTCCGCTGCGAGGAGTGCGCTCAATCGCCCGATAAGGTCATCGCGATACTGTTCTGCGGTCCGGCCTTGGGTTGTAGTTTGCCGCGCCAATGCCTGGATTACGCCTAACAGGTTCTTCATGCGATGCCGCAGTTCACCGAATAGCAAGTCCTTGGCAGCATCGCGCTCTTGCAACTCTGTAACATCGACGATCGTGAGTAGGATCGAGTGCCCCCCACCATCAGGCTGGTACAACTTCCGCGCCGTCAGCATCATGGTTCGGGGGCCAAGGTGGGGGAAATCGTGCTGTACCTCGAAATTGACGATTGCAACGGCCTTGGGCACCACCTCCAAAAGCAAGCGCCGGAGTTCCGGTATGTCCCATTGACCATTGCCAAGGTCGAACACCATCTTTCCGATGGTGTCGAAACGATCGACGCGGAACCTGGCGAAAAATGAACGGCTGGCCGCCTGCACACAGAGCGCTTGATCGAGCACAAGCAACGGGTCGGCAATAGTATCGACAATGCCCTGCGCCTGCGCATGGCCCGTTCGCAGAATTCGATAAAGATCGTCTGTATTCACGTTCCCCGCCTGACATTCACGCACCACCCTTTCAACTTTAGAGCGAAATGCGGGTTCCCGCTTTCCTCAGCTTTAATAGGCGATTGAGTCGGTCTGCCCGCGAAAACGACTGGCAGCACGCACTCGGCCTTCTGTCCGACGCGCTGGTTCTCACTTGCCGCTGATGCATCTCTTCGTGCACGGCGGGCATCACGGGCGCGGCGGCGGAGCGGGAACCGGGAACTCCGAGCGAGCAAAATCCGCTTGACCCTGACATTGTGTCAAGGTCCACAGACGGGGGCTTCATAGAGCAAACAGGTGAAGCATGGCGCATTGCGAGCACAATCATCAGCATGGCGAAGCAGCGCCGGCACAGGTCAAGGATCCCGTTTGCGGGATGACGGTCGATCCGGCGAAGACCCCGCACCATGCGATGCACGCCGGCCATGAGTGGCACTTTTGCAGCGACAAGTGCCGGGTGAAGTTCGTGGCCGATCCCGAGCTCTGTCTGAAACCTGCGGCACCGGTCGATGCCCCGGAAGGGACGATCTGGACCTGCCCGATGCACCCCGAAGTCCGGCAGGACCATCCAGGCGCCTGCCCGATCTGCGGGATGGCACTGGAGCCGGAGACGGTATCGCTCGATCATGGGCCAAGCCCCGAACTGGCGGACATGGGCCGGCGGTTCTGGATCGGTCTCTTGCTTGCCCTGCCGGTTTTCCTGTTGGAAATGGGAGGACACCTGTTCCCGGCGATCCACCACCTTCTGCCGATGCGGCTATCGGCATGGATCCAGCTGGTATTGGCAACGCCGGTCGTGCTTTGGGCGGGCTGGCCGTTCTTCGAGCGCGGGTGGGCTTCGCTGAAGTCCCGCCACCTCAATATGTTCACGCTGATCGCGATGGGCACCGGCGTGGCTTGGGCTTACAGCATGGTGGGCGCGCTCGCTCCCGCGCTGTTCCCACCCGCCTTCCGCAATGCCGATGGCAGCGTCGCGGTCTACTTCGAGGCCGCGGCAGTCATCACTGTTCTGGTTCTGCTCGGCCAGGTACTCGAACTGCGCGCCCGCGAACGTACATCGGGCGCCATCAAGGCGCTGCTCGGTCTGGCGCCGAAAACCGCTCGCCGTCTGCTGGCCAACGGCGCCGAGGAAGAAATCGGCCTGGAAGCCGTGAACGTCGGCGACCGGCTGCGCGTACGCCCTGGCGAGAAGGTGCCGGTCGATGGCAGCGTCGAGGACGGGCGGTCGTCGCTCGACGAGTCGATGGTCACCGGCGAGTCCATGCCGGTCACCAAGGCACGGGGCGATGCGGTGATCGGCGGCACGCTCAACCAGACCGGCGCGCTCGTCATCACCGCCACCAAGGTCGGGCGCGACACGATGCTCGCCCGTATCGTCCAGATGGTGGCCGAAGCTCAGCGGACGCGCGCGCCGATCCAGCGCATGGCAGACCAGGTTTCCGGCTGGTTCGTCCCCGTGGTGATCGCCGTCGCTGTCCTGGCCTTCGCCGGGTGGAGCATCTGGGGTCCGGAACCGCGCTTCGCCTATGGCCTCGTCGCAGGCGTGGCAGTGCTGATCATTGCCTGCCCCTGTGCGCTTGGGCTCGCCACGCCGATGTCGATCATGGTCGGCGTCGGACGCGGCGCGCGGCTCGGTGTGCTGATCAAGAACGCCGAGGCGCTCGAGTACATGGAAAAGGTCGACACTCTCGTTGTGGACAAGACCGGGACCCTCACCGAGGGCCATCCGGCAGTCACCGCGATCGTGCCGGCGGCAGGGTCCGGCGAAGACGATGTGCTTCGCCTGGCTGCGGCCGTAGAGCAGTCCTCGGAGCACCCTCTGGCGCTCGCGATCGTCGAGGCCGCCAAGGCTCGCAACATAGCACTGTCCGCCGTAAACGGGTTTGACTCGCCCACCGGCCGTGGCGCGTTGGGCATCGTCGAGGGGAAGAAGATCGTCCTTGGCAATGCCCGGTTCCTGACGGAACAAGGCATCGATACGGCGCAACTTTCAGCGGCTGCCGATGACCTGCGACGCGAAGGCGCGACCGCGATCTTCGTCGAAATCGATGGGCAGGCCGGCGGCGCCATCGCCATCGCCGATCCGGTCAAGCCGACCACCCCCGAAGCGCTCGAAGGCCTGCGTCGCGAAGGCATCCGTGTCGTCATGCTGACAGGCGACAATCGCACGACCGCCGAAGCCGTCGCCCGCAGGCTGGGCATCGAAGAAGTGGAGGCCGATGTCCTGCCAGATCAGAAAAGTGCTGTGGTCGCGCGGCTCAAGGCGGAAGGCCGCGTCGTCGCCATGGCCGGCGACGGGGTCAACGATGCCCCGGCGCTCGCCGCTGCAGACGTTGGCATCGCCATGGGATCGGGCACCGACGTCGCTATCGAAAGCGCAGGTGTAACCCTGCTCAAGGGCGATCTGACCGGCATCGTGCGCGCCCGGCGCCTGAGCCAGGCAACGATGTCGAACATCCGCCAGAACCTGCTGTTCGCCTTCATCTACAACGCGGCCGGCGTGCCGGTTGCGGCAGGCCTGCTCTATCCGCTGTTCGGCATCCTGCTCTCGCCGATGATAGCCGCCGCCGCGATGGCTCTGTCTTCGGTCAGCGTCGTCACCAATGCCCTGCGGCTGAACCGGCAGGCGCTATGAACATCGGTGCCGCAGCACGCGCCAGCGGGGTGTCGGAACGCATGATCCGCCATTACGAAATGATCGGCCTGATTCCGCCGGCGGCGCGGCGGGACAGCGGCTACCGCGATTATAGCGATGCCGACGTTCACCGGTTGCACTTCATCGCCAACGCGCGCGATCTCGGTTTTGGCATCGAGGAGATCGGTTCGCTATTGGCGCTTTGGTCCGACCGCAACCGCGCCAGCGGCGAGGTCAAGGCACTGGCCATGGCCCGCGCCGAGGAACTGGGACGCAAGGCTCGCGCACTGGAAGACATGCGCAGGACCCTGCTTGATCTTGCCAGGGAATGCGCCGGCGGCGAACGACCCGACTGCCCGATCCTCGACAGGCTTGAGGATTGAAGGCCAAGGCGGATCGCCGATCTGTGTTGTCCGTCCGAAACTTATCGCTGCCGGTCGGGTTCTATCGTTGTGCCCGCAACAATGTGAAAGGACCGGCGATGGATGACCAGCAGGGCGGCATGAAAATGGGCTTCGGCCGGTGCGCCGCGATGATCGCGACTTCGACTGTTGTCATGTTCGGCCTGATGTACCTCAACACCTATGCGTTGAGCCACGTCGAGTTCAGTCAGACCCGGACCTGGATGGCGGTCGTGATGGGCGCGGCAATGACCGTGATCATGCTTGGCTTCATGTGGAGCATGTACCCCGACGTCCGGGTCAAGACCGGCATCCTAATCGGCAGCGCCGTGGTATTCGCACTCGCGCTCTGGCTGGTCCGGAGCCAGGAAACCGTCGACGACGTATCCTACATGAAGGCCATGATCCCTCACCATTCCATCGCGATCATGACCAGCGAGCGGGCTCACATCAAGGATCGCGAAGTCCGCAAGCTTGCCGATGGCATCATCGACGCGCAGGTGCGCGAGATCACCCGGATGAAGCGGATAATTGCCCGGCTCGAAGCTGCGCCGACGCCTGCGAACGCGCCCGATCTGCCGTCCTACCGCGACTTGAAGAAGGCGCCGCCTGAACCAGAAACAGACAAGAGCACCGGAATCGATACGCTGCGGCCCGTGTCGTAAGGCGGAACTTTGCGGGCGCCATATCGGCGCCTAACCATGCATTGGCGTTCCGAGCTACCGCGTCAGACCACCTGAAATCGTTGTCAATCGGTGCGACGTGCTGAAGGTCGCTTTCTGCCGAAACTTGCCGTTCGACACCGGGGGCGTGAATGGCGGTGTGTACCTGCCCAAGTCTTTCAGCAGTACAGCAGCTAGATGAATGTATGGCCGGTTCCGATGCCTTGGCCAAGGGGCCCGGACGTCCGGAACAGAGGCGGGCCGGATGACGATGTTGACGAAGTTGGAGCGGTGTAACGCTGCGTTCGTGCCCTACCTGAACGGACGACAAGTTCCGACGTCAATCTTAGAACTGTTAAACGACCGCTATTAAGGCGACAATTCCCGGCCCGGCGAACCGGAAGCACCCGACCACGTATCGCCGTTCCCCTTTGGTGACGCGAACAACGGGATCCGACAAAACCCGCCGTTCGATCCTCTCGACCCGCCGGACAGCAGCCGCTCCACATTGCCGTTAAGTCGATCACCACGGATTCTTTAAGCCGGCCCCTCAAGGATAGCAAACCGTCCCGTTTCTTCATCTCCGATGCGCTATTTCGGGAAAACACAATTGAGAACAGGTTTTGGGAAAGCCCCTGCGGGGATATTGCGCATTGTTGTATCGATCCTGGTCGCCCCGTTGGAGGTTCCCAATCGGGAAGCAGCCCATGAGCTATCTGCCGGCGGCGTCCCGCTGTTCGAAAGCCGTCGCGGTGCGGTGCCCGTAACTGAGGACGTTGGCCGATCAGGTCGGCGCGGCAACGTTCGCGCTGATGCCGCTCTACCGGCTGATCGAGGCCCATGTGCTGGCCGCCGAGCGATTGCACGGCGACGATACGACGGTGCCAGTCATGGCCAAGGGGAAGATCGATACGGCACGGCTGTGGACCTACGTCCGCGATGATCGGCCCTTCGCCGGATCCGATCCGCCGGCGGCGCTGTTCCACTACTCGCGTGACCGAAGATCTTAGCCATCCCTAGGCAGCTACGACCAAGCTGATGGGGTGGACGCCCCCCGACGGCCTTTATGGCAAAGTGGAGGTGTTGAAGCACCACTGAGGAGGCGTCCGTGTCACAGGTTACCACAATCGGTCTGGATATCGCCAAGAACGTTTTTCATGCGCATGGCGCCGATGAGTGCGGCGCGTTGGTGTTCAGTCGCAAGTTGACGAGAGCCAAGTTACTCGAGTTTTTCGCCGGTCAGCCGGCCTGCGTGGTGGCACTCGAGGCGTGCGGTGGTGCCCATCACTGGGCGCGCCAGCTTATGGCCCTGGGGCATGATGTGCGGCTGATCCCGCCTGCCTATGTGAAACCGTTCGTGAAACGGAACAAGAATGATGCGATCGACGCTGAGGCGATCTGCGAAGCCGCGCAACGACCTGGCATGCGCTTTGTGGCAGTGAAGAGCGAAGATCAGCAGGCTGCGGGGCTCGTGTTCCGCACGCGCGATCTGGCGGTTCGTCAGCGCACCCAGTTGATCAACGCGATCCGCGGGCACCTGGCGGAATATGGCTGGGTCGCACCGCGCGGCACTGCACACATGACGATGCTGGCTGATCTTCTCGAGGAAGAGGAGATGGCGGCGACTTTGCCGGAGGCGGCGAGGCCTATCTTCAAGCTGATGGTCGATATGCTAGGCGAGCTCGATCAGCAGATCTCTGTGCTCGACCGTGAGATCGCACGACGCGCCAAGGAGGATGAGGCCGCACGCCGTCTGATGACCATCCCGGGGATTGGTCCCATCGCCGCGACAGCCATTATCGCGCTGGCGCCGCCGATCGAAACCTTCCGCAAAGGCCGGGACTTTGCCGCTTGGCTTGGCCTCGCCCCACGGCAACACTCGACCGGGGGCAAACAGCGGCTCGGGAGCATCTCGAAGATGGGTGAGCGCACGATCAGACGATTGCTCATCATCGGCGGCAGTTCGATGGTGAGACAGGCAAGCCGGTATGGTGCGGCGGCAGGCTCATGGATGGAACGGATGCTCGCACGCAAGCCGCGCATGCTGGTCTCGGTCGCGCTAGCCAACAAGATGGCGCGCATGGTCTGGGCGCTGCTCACTAATAACGAAGATTACAGGGCTCCGGCGGCGGTCGCGGCGTAAGCCGCGGCAGCAACCAGAGGCGTCGGGGACGTAGGCGGTCGAAGGAGGGTATGGCACAACGGTCGGCGAGACGGGGCCGGGAGAACCAGGGAATGGCAGAGCGCTAGCCAAGCGCGCAAAGCTGTAATGGATCCGGTCCGCGAACTCCCATACTGGCCCGCAGCATATGGCGCTGCTCATCGAGGCCGGACAGATGACAGCATCCGACTACGTGCCAACATGCCCCAATTTACTGCTTGCATCCGAAGGGGCGTCCACAGATGCCATTCAAGGAATGACGGCAAACGCCCGGTTGTGGACATGCGTCAAGGCAGCCATGATGCAGAGATGGATGGCAACTATTGGACCTATGCCGAGTGGGAAGCGAACACGATCGATAAGATTGTGAAGGGTAGCCTGTCAGCGCCCGAAGAGCATCGCGAAGATTATCTGCGTTGCCAGATCGAGGCAGCGGTTCGCCAGGCGCTACGCCATGGCCAGGCTGGTCTATCTGAGAACTACCCCGTCAGCCCATGACCGTCCGTGAGCGATCAATGGCTAACCGGCGGCTCGCCCGAGATTCCCACTATGGCGTGTTCCGGTAGACTGAGGGTCATGAGGCAGTTTACAGCTTCTGTGTTACTCGGATTTCTGTCTGCCTGTGGCAGCGCACCCTACCGACCGCTGCCGCCAATTGCGGATAAGCTGCCGTCGGATGTTCGTAATGCAGAACCTGAGTTCGATCGTCGGGTTGAGACAGCCTTCCCCCTCGGCTCCTCCGAGGAGAAAGCCATAACTGAGCTGGACCGTCTTGGTTTCGAGGTCAGTCCGCAGGGGGCTGATGGCTATCGGTCCGCAGATATCAAGCGAGGGGGAATGATCTGCCAAACGCTCTGGTCGGTGCGATGGAAGGCCGAAGCAGGCCAATTGCGCGATATCTTTGGCGTCTATGGCTTCCGTTGCCCATAGGGCACGATCGGGATTCACCGAGATCAACCTTCGTAACAGCTAGTGAGTACCGACGCGGTATTCACCGGACGACTACTTTGGACCTCGCGTGCGCAGACGATCTATTCTGAGGATGCGCTTGAGTTGAGCGAACAGCATTTCGACCTTCTTGCGCTGACGGCGCGAAACCAGATAGGCGTCGGTTGCGACAATCTCGTGAGCAAGATCACGGGCGCCCTCGTGGACAGAGCGTAGGATCTTGCGCGCTGGCTGGGTCGGGCAACAGCTCGGCTTGATGGCGCAAGCGTCACATTCGAGCGTGCTGGCGCGGAAACACGTTTCGTACGCCGGAGGCGTCTTGCTGCATCATCTGAATAGCGGGAGCCAGAGCGAAACCTGTGTCCCGTCCTCCTTTGCGTTTACGATGGTTAACTGAGCACCCAGGGCCTTTGCCCTTACCATCATGTTATGGTGACCTTTCCCGCGCGGTCGGGCTACATCAGCACCAAGGGACCGATCAAGACCCGCACCGTTATCAGCGAGAATGATTTCGACACCGGGTCTCCCTTCACGGAATGACAGACGCGAGGTGAAGGTAATGACATTGCCCCCGGAATGGGTGAGTGCATTGCTCAGCGCCTCCTGAAGAATGCGCAGGACGTGCAGGGCGTTGGCCGAATCCAGCCATTCAAGGGCAGGCACGTTCTCGACCCGCCAGTCAAAACGCCAGCCCGCAGCGCGCAGTTCCGGCTCCATGCGATAGCGGAAACTGGCCAGCAGCAGGGTGATATCGCCATCGACCTGTTCGAGCGAATCGACCGCGATCCTGAGGTCGGTGAGTGAACGCTTGAGCGTGGCGACTGTGCGGCGGGATGCATCGCCATGTTCGGCAACAGCAAGTGCGGAGATCAGGTTGGCGCCGACGCTGTCATGCATCTCGCGCATGATCCGCTCGCGCTCCTGTTCCAGCGCCACGGCGACTTCGAGTTCGCGGATCTGTTTTTGATTGCGCTCCAGTTCGGCGCTGGCGACGGCCACCCGCTCTTCGAGGATGACGTTGAGGTTCTCGACCGTGCCCAGTGCATCGATCAGACGTCGGCCCAGCGCAAAGGCAAAGACCAGGAAGATCATCACGCCCGCATAGGGAAGCAGCGCGAAATGCACGCCCTGCCACGCCTTCATGCCGAGACCGAAATCGTGGATCGCCGAGGCAATGCCCATCGCCGCAGCGGTGAACATCGCGATATTCTCGGGCTTGCGATTCACCAGAGCGGCCCGACCGAACACGACGAGGATGGCGATCGACAGCGGAATGACGAGCAGGTGGCTGAAGACATCGCCCACGCCCAGGCTGGTCAGTACCAGCTGGCTGACGATCGCGGTCGCCGCGATGCCAAGCGACACGATGGTCCACAGCTGCCGGTTGCGGATGTCCAGAAAGCGGGCTGCAAAGCAGTAGAATACCGCCATCATCGCGAAGATGATGTTGATCTGCACATGCCAGTATAGGTCGATCGGAACCGGCGGCGCTTCATAGTAGTAGCGCAGGTTACGGATGAACCAAAGACTGCCGAGCAGCGCCAGCCAGCCCAGCGTGGTGTCCTGCCGACGCCGCAACCACAGCAGGATCGCAAAGAGGGCGAGGATACCCAGCATGGAATTGGAGACGAGCACACCCTGGAACTGGGTGATGTAGCGCCAGTTGTAAATTTTGCGGATCGCTGTTTCCGGGCCGATTTCCATGCGGCTGACACCGAGCGTGTAGATCTTTGCGGATTCGAGCCGGATCGCGATTTCATTGCGGCCAGGGCGGATCAAGGCCGCCGGCAGCCCTACCAGTTGCGGCTTGAAGGTCGACATCGGAAGGTCCGCCGGGTCGGCGTAGTTGCGGAAAACCTCCCTCCCGTTGATGAAGAAGCGGAAGCGCTCGCTCATGTAGGCGGCGGTCCAGGCGATCGGGACGGCACTGGCCGACGCGGCGCGAGATGGGCCCGGCAAGTCTGTGTCCAGATAAAAGCGCACCCACATAACGCGTGGTTGGGGGTTGCGCGGCGCGGCATAGAGATCGAGCAAGGGCACGCTGGCGCGCTGCCAGCCTTCCGTGGGAGGCTGCTGCGCATCGCTGTAGAGGTAATCACCTGCCGGCACGGATACGGCGGCTCTGTCTGACAGATGCACCACCGTGCTCTCCGGCTGCGCGGCCTGCACGGCAGGAGGCAGGACGGCGGTGGCGACGATCCAGAAGCCAATGGCCACGAGAAACGCCGACAATCGCGCCAGTAGCCGTGGCATGGCGGTGGCCGAAGGGAATGCGGGCGGCAAGAGAGTCAACGCGGCGATACCGGATCAGTAGAGCGAAATTATGCCACGCGAACTGGCTTCGAACACGGCTTCGGACCGGGATCGTACCTCAAGCTTGCGGTACAGGTTCTTGACGTGGGTGGCGATGGTCTGCGCCGAGAGATGCAGCATGTCGGCGATCTCGCCATAGGAAAAGCCACGGGCCAGCATGTTGAGCACTTCCGTCTCGCGCGGAGTCAGGGCAACCTCGGGTCCGTCGGACGCTGTGGCCGGGGCCAGCTGGCGCAGCAATTGCCGGGCGATGATCGGGCTGATGGGAGAGCCACCAGCGCGCACTTCACGGATTCGCTCGGAACAGCCATCGAGATTTTCGTCCTTGAGCAGGTAGCCGCGCGCGCCTGCCTTGATGCTGTTCAGCACTTTGGCCTGTTCGGCAAATACGGTGATGACGATGATGTCTGCTTCAGGATTGACGGTGCTGCTGGCGCGGATCACATCGATGCCGCTGCCATCGGGAAGGCCAAGGTCGCACAGCAACACGTCATAGCCGCCTGCCGCGATCAGCGGGTGGCTCTGCGCAACATTGGCGGCAGTGCCGACGACGGTCATGTCCTCCAGACCGACAAGACTGTGTTCAATGCGTCCCAAAGTCACAGGATCATCTTCCACAATGGTGATTCGGATCATGCTGTGCCCCTGTTTGCACGAACCTGTGGCTTATAGTGTGGTTTGTCACAAATCACGCTACCCAGTTCGGGTGAGATACACCCTACCGGAACTGTTTTAGCAAACGTCATGCAGCACCCAAAAGAGGCGACAAGCATGACTTTCCGATCCTGCCTGATGGCAACCTGCGTGATGCTGGCGACGGCGTGCGGCTCCGCCCCGGAACCTGAGCAAACCAAGGCGGACAGCGCGAGTCCCGCCGCGGCAATGGCCGGTGGCACCACGCGGCCAAGACTGAACCCCGGCCTGTGGCAGACGACATCGGACCGGGCAAAGGTGGCAGGCCCGCAGGAAAGCCGCTGCATCTCGAAGGAAGAGGCCGATCGCACTGTCAACGGCAGCGACGAACAGATCCGCAAGGCGCTTGAGGAACAGGCGGCGAAAGATTCCTGCACGCTGAACGATGTCAGGATCAACGGTTCGACCATAGCCTTCGGCATGACCTGCAGCGGCATAAAGATGTCTGTTTCGACCGATTATCGCGGCGACAGTTCGACCACGACCATGACCAGCGGCGCGATGGGAACGATGACCACCGAAGGCGTGCGTAAAGGCGACTGCTGACCTTCGCGAGAGCAGCGCCTCTGCGCTGATCCTTTCCTGAAAACTGCGGACCCCGGCGCAACGAGCGGGGCCGCTCCGGGCCGACCGCCAAGGGCGGGCTGGCCTTCGCCGGGTCGCGTCCAAACCGAACTTCAATTGATCGAGGATTGTACGATGACACACGAGTCTCTTTTGCGCGGCGCAAGCAAGGCAGCCCTGGTTGCTGCGCTGTCGCTTGGCGCTGCCACCGCCGCCTACGCCGATGCCACGCCACAGTGCAATGATGGCGCCGTTGTGCAAGCGGCTACCGAATGCGGTAGCAGTTCCACCGCGTTGGCGGAGGGCGCAACCGCCGTTGGCGTTGGTGCGATTATCGATCCCAATTCGACGCAGGGCACGGCAGTCGGCTCGTTCTCCGTTATACAGAATCGGCATGGGGTCGCACTGGGCACTGGCACTTTTGCGATGGGCTCGACGCCGGGCAGCGTCGCACTGGGCGCGTTCTCCGTTGCAAGCTCTACCATGGCAGCCGGACCGGTCATCATACAGCCGGCCGCCGGTCCGATCGGCAGCGTATCCGTCGGCTATCTGGCCCGCGCATCGGGCCTCAGCAATGTGGCGCTGGGCGGCGGTGCGCTTGTGGGTGTGCCCGACCTGTTCAACACCTTCCAGAACAGCACGGCGATCGGCGCCTTTGCGCTGGTCAGCGCCAATAATGCCGTCGCGCTGGGCCGCGGTGCCACCGTTGCCGCCGATGGTGGCCTTGCCATCGGCAATGGCGTGATTGTCCGTGGCGCAGGGACCACGCTTATCAACAGCAGGGGCACCAATTCCGCGTTGGCGACCGGGCTTAACAGTGCCTTCACCGCGGATCGCAGCGTAACCATCGGGTCAGAAAGCTTCACCGCCAAGGCGAACTCGATTGCCATCGGCGTTTCGGCCGCCGTCAACGCGGGCGATGGAACGGGACAGTTGCCTGTCCGCCTGCCCGAAAATGAGCCGGCCGGGAATGTCGTGATCGGTGCATCGTCCACCTCCAATGGCGACAACAATCTCGTGCTCGGCAATTATGCCGCTGCATCTGGCCGCTATGACGCTGCCGGGAACACGCTCCCGATCGTGAACTATGCAACGGCGGTCGGCACCGGCGCGACTGTCGAGGCCACGCGCGGCACGGCGCTAGGGCATGGCGCGCTGGTCACTACCGCCAATTCGGTCGCCATTGGGGCCGGTTCGGTGGCCAACGAGGAAGGCACCGTCTCCTTCGGCACCATCGGCAACGAGCGCCGCCTGACGAACGTGTCCGCCGGGCTTGCCGAAACCGATGCCGTCAATCTGGGCCAGCTCAATGCCCTGCAGGCGAATTTCTATATCACCGCCATCGCCGCCCAGCAGCAGATCAACAATGCGCTTTCGCGCACGGATTACATCGCGGTCAACTCGGGCGAAGGGTCGGTCCGGCCCCGCGCAACCGGGCGCAATGCCTTGGCGATCGGATCGGGTGCAGTGGCCGACAGCGACGCCGCAGTGGCCATAGGCGAAGGCGCGCAGGCAACCGAGGGCAAGGCCGTGTCGATCGGCGCGGGCAATGTCGCCGCGGGCAATGGTGCAGTCGCGATCGGCGATCCGAACCTTGCCACGGGAACCGGCGCGGTCGCCATTGGCAAGGACAATACCGCGACCGGCGATGGAGCCGTGGCGCTTGGCAATGCTTCCACTGCAAGCGGCGCTGGCGGGGTCGCCATCGGCAACCAGGCCAATGCCGGAGATTCATCCATCGCCATCGGCAACGGTGCCGAGGCAGGCCTGGCGGGCAGCGTGGCGATCGGCAATGGCGCGCAGGCAAGCCGTGAAAACGAGGTGGCGCTGGGCAATTCCCGTTCGACCTACACGTTCGCCGGGCTCGCCCGTGGTGGCGAAGGCCCGCCTGCGCCGCCAAAGTTCACCGAGGTGGATGCGCAGGGGCGCGTTACCCGATCGTCGGTCGGCCCGCAGGACATCGTCAACCTTCAGGGCCAGCTGGCCACGCTGGCTGCGCAGACGACGGGCATCTCTAACCGGGTCGATGCTCTGGCGGGCCGTGTCGACGGCATCGATTCGCGCACGACCGCTCTCGAACGCCAAGCCCGCCAAGCCAATGGCGGGATCGCCGCCGCCATGGCCATCGGCAACGCGTTCCTGCCCGAAGGGCAAAGCGTCGCCATCTCGTTCAATCTCGCTACCTATCGCGGCGAACAGGGCTTTTCCGGTGCCGTGGTCGCGCGGGTGAACGACCATGTCTGGGTCAGCGGAGGCTTTGCCGGATCGACAATCCGGGGATCGGCGGGCGGGCGCGCCGGGATCACCTTCGGCTGGTAACGGGATGGCCCGGGGCAGCGCACACTGTCCCGGGCCATGCCGATCCTGAAAGAGGCAAGAGACATGGCTTCTTCAATCTCCCTTGCGGCGATCTGCCTGATCCTGACCAATGCTGTCGGGGCCGTCACTGCGGCGCGCCTGCTACCACCGGATACATCGCAACCAATCACCATCCGCGCATCGTGCACGGGCGGGCTGGTTCCGCTCGAACGTGATATCACCGTGTCCACTGCGGGAACTGTCGTGGCGCGCGTGGCCGGGCGCGTTTCGACGGGCCGGATCGAACCGCAGGAGGTGCGAGCGCTTTCTGCGCGGATGGATGCGAGCGGGTTCGATGCGGTCACGGCTCCGGTGCGACCCTCCATGCCACGGGCCGATGCCCGCCTTTGCGCCCTGGTCCGAACTTCAAGGACCGGAACGCACGGCATTGCGATGTCGCGCAACACACGGGTTGGACTGCGCCGGGTGCTGGACGATCTGCTGCGCATCAAGGTGAAGCCGGACCCCGCAGGTGCCGGACGATGAGCGGAACCACGCACCTGCCTACACGGCGATTGCGCCTTGCCCTTGACACCGTGATTGCGGGCGCGCTCGGCTTGACTGCTCTCACGGCGGGGCAGCCAGCGCTGGCCGCGCCCCGCTTTCCCACCGCGGCGCAGGTGAACCGGGCGATGGCGCGCAGCGACGACTATCGGGGGACGTCTGTCGGCCGCTTGGCCGGATGCTTCCCGTTGATCTCCGAAGAGGGCGCGCAAGGCCCTGCCGGGCGCTCATGGTACTGTGCAGCTCAAGGGGCGCCATTGCCAGCAGGCGCAGCATTCCTCGAATTCGCCATTCGCCGGGAAGCGCGGTCTAGCACGTGGGTCATGGTGGTGGGCGAACTGGGCGCGGCCTGCCCATCAGGGGCATCGATCAGACAGGATGGCCTGCGCGCGCTTACCCGACGCGGGGTGACTGGCCTGTTCACCGACAAGGGGCCGTTCCTGGGTGACCTTGGCCTGGAACCTTCCGGGCAGGCCATAGTCGCGTGCCCCTATCTGGGCAGGCTGGGGGCAAACCACTTCCAGATCACGCTGCGCTTCACCTTCGATGGCACAGGCTACCACCGCGTGGGCGCGGTCACCGAAGAGGTATTCGACAGCAACGGAAACCCCGTCCCATGACGGGCAGTTTCCTGCGGTCCTCGCGCCCGAACCTGCCATGCAGCCATCCAGCTTTCCGTCAGAAGGAAACCCCCATGAGACGACCAACCACCCTCAGCCTCGTCCTTGCCAGCCTCGCCCTGGTCGAACCGCTCACCGCCGCCGCGCAGGTAGGGCCGCTTGCCAGGCGCGCACCCGCTACCTCCACCGCGATCCCGCCAAGCCTTGCCCCAAGCGTCCGCCGGGTGCGCCCGGATCGGCCCGACAGTCGCCAGCCGCTGCGCGAAGAAGCTGCCGCCCTGCGCGGCATGGGGCCGGTGCCGGGGCCGATCTGCGAGGATTGCGTCACCACGATCAATGGCCGGACCATCGCCAAGGTGACTTTCACCCCCAGCACGGCCGACATCCCGGCCTTCTACACTATCACCGGCAACGGCTTTGGCGATGTGCCCGGCGGTGTATTTCTGACCGGGCCGTTCAAGACCCGCCCGGAACTGCGTGTCGAAAGCTGGAACAACCGCCAGATCAAGGTCTACTTTCCCCAGGGCCTGCGCGGCGAACCTGATCTTCAGGGCGTGGGCCTTACGGTTCGCCTGAAGAGCGGCAAGCTTATCTCCACGCCGATGACCGCGCGCTTCCTGGCCGCGCGCGAGGAACAGGTGATCGACTTTGCCGGCATCCCTCAAAAATCTGTCCGCTGGCAAAGCAACACTTCGCTGACGATGACGATTGAAGATGGTGGCCTCAGGTTTTCGGGCGTGAATGTCGGGGATTCGGTGAAGACCGGCTACACCGACCGGATCGTGCTGAACTTCCTGGCCAGTGGCTTTGCCGCGACGTCCTTCTCGGTCGGCTTCTGTCGGCAGGATACTGGCGATGGCGCTGCCTATGGAGGCGCGGGAGGCCGTTACCTCTATGGCCGCTACGATGCGCGCTGGGATGGCGACGATATCGTGATCGACCGCGCCATGTGGCACACCCATCGGTCACGCAATCTGCTGATTCCCGAGGACGACGCTTTCCTGTCCTGCTTCCGCGATCTGCGCATCACCGTCGAAGGCCCTGCCGGGCTGAAGCCGGTTCGCTGAGGGAGACGATCCATGCGCTATCCAGCCGCTTCCACCGCTCGCCTTGCCGGTCTGGCATTTCTGGCCATGACCGCGTCCAACACTGCATCTGCCCAGCCTGCCCCCGACGCGCGTTGGAAAGACCCCCCGTCCAGACCGCTCCGGCGCTCGATCAGGGCAGCCAGCAAGACTTGAAGGGGCTGCTCATCAACAACGGAACTTTCCCAGAGTACCGCACCGGCATCAATCTCGACATTCGCCACGAAGCCATCAGGGAGAGCGGCCCGCGTGTACGCGTGCAGCTCTATCTGCCGCTGGATAACCTGAGGGTCCTGATCGCGCCGCAGGCGCAGCTTGACGGCAGGCTGATCGCGCATCTGCCAGCCGATCTCTACGCCCGTTCGGGAAAAGCCGAACTGACCGTGATCGTCGGCGACACGACATTGCGCAACACCACCGGGCGGTTCGTCGCCGAGATCGTGCCTGTGCCCGCCGACAAGATCCTCCCGTTCACCACGGTCCGCTGCACAGTGATGTGCGTCAGCTGGCCCGCGTCGAAGGATCTTCCAGCCAAGTGGGTGAGCACGACGAAGATCCACGACAAGTTCGAACATACCGCGCCAACCGGCGAGGAAGTGGGCGGCAAATGGTCGGTCGGGCAGACAACCTATCACCTCACCTCGCGGCGCCTGAAGGATCAGTTCCGGTTCACGCGGGTTCGCATGTTCTCGCCCACAATGTCGGGCGGGTGCCCGGCCAACATCAGGGAGAATGTCTGGGTCTATCCGGGCCAGCCCCTGCCGCAAGCTGATGATTACAGCGGTCTGCACGAACTCGATGTCTACGCCCGCGCCAATGTCGTCCACTGTCGCGCGCGCGGCAAGAACAACTTCGATGCGACCCATTTCGTGTTTGCGGACATGGTTGTCGAAGTCGATGTCGAAGGTCCGAAAGGGGTGGACCCGTGGGAATAGCCCGCTGGCCACTGCTCGCCCTCTTCGCCGCTTGCGCCTGCACGGCGAAGGGTCGGCACGCTGAAAACGGCCACGATGAGGTGCCGGTGCGGCCCGGCCTGTGGAGTGTCGTTGCTCTGAACGATGACGGGGAAGATCCGGCAAGCCGCACCGAAGCCTGCCTTGCCGAACAGACCTGGTTCGCGATGGCTGCGCTGACCTCCGGCTCGCGCGAGATGGGTTGCGAACCGCTCGAACCGATTGCGCCGCGCGGACCGTCCGCAGCCGTGACGGGCGCCCGCGAAGTATGCCGACAGGGCAGCAAGACCGTGATCCGCACCGTGTCGCTCGATGGCGGCAGGCGGGTGAGTGAGCCGCTCGTGGCCTATGGCGAAGTTACCCGCCTGCATGTCGTGGGCCAGTCGGGCGAGGAAATCAGCCGCACACGCCATGTCTGGCTTGGCGCCTGTCCGGGGCCGGACGGCAAGCTGCTTGGGCTTGCGGCGGAGTAATGAAGCCCAGCCTTGAGCGCACTTTCACACCAGGAAAGGCCAATGGAATGACGAACGGAGATGGCTTCAACCCACATGATGCGCAGCAGGTTCGCCTGAAACTGCGCAGGCTCTTGAAGCCTTTAACTGCATTCGCCCTTGTCGTTGCGGCTGGCCACATCGTGTCATTCGGCCTCGCAGAGCGCTATCTTCGCCCAGCCTGCGCCGCAGCCGCCGAAGTCAGGCATTGGCAAAGCGACGACTATCGCCTCCCGGGCCTTACCAGGACGCGCGGCCCGCGGCGCAGTTATTGCATCATGCGCGATGCCCAAGGCAGCGAGCACCTGCTTTCCGCAAACCGTGTGGTGGTTTTCGCAATTGTGTTCGATCCTTGGTTGGTGAGCGTCGTCGTCGGCGTGCTCGCTGCTGTCATTCTTGTTCGAAGAGATCGGCAGTCACCCAGTTGAGCAAAAATCGCGCTCACATACTCGACTCAGGCTGGAACGGCAGCGTTTGCAGTATAGTTTTGCTTGCGGCGTGGTCATTGCATCCGAGTATCGGTCAGACTTTTTGGCCAGTAAGACACTGACAGCAAAGTGTGAAGGATGGACAACAATCAAGGGGCCATCCTTTGTGGATTGAAAGCATGCCGCCGGTGATCAGAACTCCCCAGCCACCCCGACACGGCCGGTAAACATGCTTCCGCTTGCGTAGGGCGCGCTTGCTGTCACAACGGAGGGATCGTCCGTGTCCATGCGACGCGCCAGCGATACGCCCCAGCCCACCTGCCCGCGATAGACCGATGTGTTTGCCGTATGCACTGCGCCCCACAAATGGCAGGTCCCGGCGTAACTTGGCGTTCATACGCGGGTTGGCAAACGACGGCTTTATCCCACCCCTCTTCATTCAGGCGCCCCGCCACGACGGTGAATGAACGACTGGTTCCGACGCTCCAGCCTGGTTCCCTGAACGGCCGCTATTAAGGCGGCAATCACCGGTTCGAGCACCGGCGTGCAGGCGTCGGCTATCGCCATCGCCTCGCAAAAACCCGTCTTTCAGGACACGACTTTGAAGCGCGCGTTCATCCATGACCGTGACGGTGATGAAGATCGGGATAGTGCGGATGGGCATGGACTAGGCGCACATGGACGTGAGCATGGCTGTGCGGTTCGCCAGGTGGGGCGTCGGAGGCGTGCTCATGGCGATGGTGCTCGTCATGCACATGGGCATGGGCGTGCTCGAGAGGTTCATGGACATGGCTGTGGTCGTGGCTTTCCGCGAGATGCAGGTAAAGGCCGATGATCATCAGCATGGCGGCCGCGATCAGGCGCAAGGTTACGGGGTCTCCCAGCAGCCCAATGGCGATCAACGCCCCGATGAAGGGCGCTGAGGAGAAATAGGCCCCGGTGCGCGCCGAACCCAAATGGCGCAGGGCCAGCACGAAAAGCACGAGGCTGACCCCATAGCCCAGAAAGCCGACCAGTCCCGCGCAGGCTAGCGTCGTCAGCCCCGGCAGATGCGCGCCGCTGGCAAGGCCCAGCGTCAGGTTGCCGCTGCCTGCAGCAAGCCCCTTAACCATGGCGATCTGCACCGGATCCGATCCCGAAAGTTTGCGGGTGAGGTTGTTGTCGATACCCCACGCGATGCAGGCGCCCACAATGGCGAGGGAGCTCCAGCCAATGCTTCCGGCACCGCCCCTCCACGATAAGATGAGCGCCCCCGTCAGAATCGCCAGCGCGCCGACCAGCAACCGCCGGTCGACATGCTCGCGCAGCACCAGCCAGGCGATGCCCATCGTGGCCAGCCCTTCCACATTGAGCAGCAGCGCCGCCGTTGAGGCAGGCGTGGATGCAAGCCCGATCATCAACAGCACCGGCCCGGCGACTCCGCCCGCCAGTACGACCAGCCCCATCCAGCCCCAATCCTTGCGCACCAGACGGACTTCGTCCTGCCTGTCCTTGCGGAGCATCCAGACAGCAGCCAGTCCCAACCCGGAGCCGAGATAGAGCAACCCCGCCAACATCCATGCATCCAGCCCGTCGCCGAGCATCAGCTTGGCAAAGGGCGTGCTGGCGCCAAACAGCGCAGCAGACGTCAAGGCAATGGCGGGAGCGGAGGAGAGCTTGAAACGGGACATGGCGTCGATGTAGCACAGCGCCGGGGCCATGTCGGCAATACTGATGCTGCGATCTTGCCATCAAATCTATCAAGATACTTGCCGTGATCTGTTTGCTGCACTAGAGGAGGAAGCACCGGGATAAAGCAACCTCCCGGCCAGGCGTCAGCCCAAGTGTTGCCTTCTCCGGCCTGCATTGTGCGGGCGGAAAGGTGATAGGCGTATAGATGACGACCTCTTCTTCCCATCCTGATTTTGCCGAACTGGTGCGCGTATCCGCCCGCATTGGCTGCCTCAGCTTTGGCGGGCCGGCAGGGCAGATCGCCTTGATGTATCGCGAACTGGTCGAGGAACGCGGCTGGATCAGCGAGGAGCAATATCTCCACGCTTTGAATTTCTGCCACCTGTTGCCCGGGCCAGAAGCGCAGCAACTGGCGATCTGGATTGGCTGGAAACTCCACGGTATTCGCGGCGGACTGGCGGCGGGGCTGCTGTTTGTCATTCCGGGCGCGGCTGTCATTCTGGCGCTTTCAATGCTCTATGGTGCGGCGGCGCATCTGGCGTGGTTTGCTGCGCTGTTCCTCGGCATCAAGGCGGCGGTTCTGGCCATCGTGGTGCAGGCGGTGCTGCGTTTGGCAGCGCGGGCGCTGGGCACAGACTTCCGCAAAGGCGCGGCGGTCGTTTCGTTTCTGGCGCTGTTCCTGTTCAACGTGCCCTTTCCGCTGGTGGTGATCGGCGCGGGACTGGTGGGCTGGCTGGTGGCACACTGGCGCCCGGCGCTGCTGGGGTTGAAGGCAGGCGGCGAGCCCCTGCCAACCTCGCCGCGCCCCTGGGGCCACAGCGTGAAGGCTGTGTTGATCGGCATGGCAGTGTGGGCCGCGCCGATGGTGGCGGTGTTTGCCCTGCTAGGGCGTGATCATGTGCTGTGGCGCGTGGGCGTGTTTTTCTCCAAGCTGGCGGTGGTC
The DNA here is from genome assembly GCF_002336885.1 of Novosphingobium sp. UBA1939. Classification (NCBI taxonomy): domain Bacteria; kingdom Pseudomonadati; phylum Pseudomonadota; class Alphaproteobacteria; order Sphingomonadales; family Sphingomonadaceae; genus Novosphingobium; species Novosphingobium sp. UBA1939. The sequence goes on from NZ_DDFB01000074.1 coordinate 91,112, forward strand.
ACCTTCGGCGGGGCCTATGCCGTGCTGGCCTATATGGCGCAGCAGGCGGTCAGTGCGCAGCACTGGCTTTCCGCCGCCGAGATGGCCGATGGTCTGGGGCTGGCCGAAACCACGCCGGGGCCGCTGATCATGGTTACGCAGTTCGTGGGCTATCTGGCAGCATTCCGCGCACCGGCGCCTTTCACGCCGCTGGTGGCGGGTCTGCTGGGTGCCGGGTTGACCACATGGGTGACCTTTGCGCCCTGCTTCCTGTGGGTTTTCGCGTTGGCGCCATGGATCGAGCGACTTGAGCGCGCGCAGGCCTTGAAAGGCGCGCTGGCGCTGGTCACCTCAGCCATTGTCGGGGTGATCGCCAACCTGTCGGCCTGGTTCGCGCTACAGGTGTTGTTCCATGACCTGCGCCCGGTCTGGGGTAGCCTCAGCCTTCCGGTGCTGTCCAGTTTCGACTGGCGCGCGGGGGCTATTGCGGCCGCTTCTGCTTGGCTGATCATCTCGCGCAAATGGAACGTCATACGCGTTCTGGGCCTGGCCGCGATCAGTGGCTGGCTGCTGTCTTTCCTTCCTTGACGCATCCCCCCGAACAGGAGTGCACACATGTCCGATATTTCCCGCCGCAATGCATTGAGCGCAATCGCCCTTGGTGCCGCTGCCGCCGTAGTGCCGATCGAGGCCGGCGCGCAAACTGCAGCGCCTGCCGCTGCAGCACCTGCCTTCTCTGGCAGCCACACGCCCAAGCCGCTGGGTTTTGACGCCACCAAGCTCACCGGCCTTTCGGAAAAGCTGATCCGCTCGCATTGGGAAAACAACTATCAGGGCTCGGTCAAGGCGCTCAACATGGTCGAGAGCCGCCTTGCCGCCGCGATGGCTGACAAGGATCTGCCGCCGGTCATCTATGGCGATCTCAAACGCGAGGAATTGCACCGCACCGGCTCGGTCATCCTCCACGAACTCTACTTCGAACAGCTCGGCGGAGATGGCGTGGCCAAGGGCGCTGTCCGCGAGGCTGTGGCCAAAAGCCACGGCAGTTTCGAGGCTTGGGAGGCCGAGTTCCGTCGTACCGCCATGGCGCTGGCGGGTGGATCAGGCTGGTGCATTCTGGCGTGGAACCAGTACACGAAGTCGCTGCACAATTACTGGGCTTGGGATCACACCAATGGCCCGGTGACCGGCACGCCGCTGCTGGTGCTCGACATGTATGAACATGCCTTCGCCATCGATTATGGCGCGGCGGCGGCCAAATATGTCGAGGCTTTCATGCACAACATCGATTGGGCCGTGGTCGATGCTCGCTACAAGGCTGCCACGCGAGGCTGAAACGGGAACAGGGGAGCGCGATGAGAGGCATCACATTTGGCGGTTTCAGGAGCGGCAATCACCAACCCGTTGCACCGGCGTGCAGGAGGCGGCTATCGCCATCCCTGCGTCATAATCGGCCTATCCGGTCACGCCAACTTTGCGGACTTTCCAGCACAACAACGTGGTGCGCGTCAGGGCAAAGGCGGCGGCGGAACGGGGCATCGACTTGCATTCGTCAGATGAAAATTGCTTGGCCTGAGCGCTACCTCGCGCCCATGCCAGTCTCCAAACCGCTCGCGACTTCCAATCTGAACCCAACCACTGAACGAAGCAGGACGCCCGTTATTCCGGCTCCGCTCCTGATAATCATATACATCGACAAGATACATTCTGGTGAACCGGAGACGGCTCGCGTGCAGATCTGCTTTGCCTGATATGTATCCTTCTTGACCTTCGTATTTTTCGGACCTGAGTTCCCAGCCCATTGGAACACTACATACGGCTACAAACTGGACGCCAAATGTATCGATGTGAAAAGCGTAGATGTCCTTGTCATGGGGCAGGGTCAGTCCGTTCACGGACAGCAATACTCGCCTGACGGCAGCGGCCGAGGGTTGCGCGACGCTGACAAACGCGACCACCAAAACGCCCAAGATAGCTGACCGTATCATACTCATCGCCTGAACCAATTCTTGGGGTCGCACTGATGATTGCCGCTTCGGCGAATGTCTGCAAGCCCCGCCATTGCCACCGATCGGCGATGCATAGGGCCGCACTGTCGGCCGCCGTTGGCCGCCTATCACCAGAAGATGTACGAAGGAGCGGTTTCGTGGTCAGCCTCCAGTCGCTGCAACGTCTCCTATAGAGGCGGTTAAGGATAGGCCGCTGGTGTGGAGACGAGGGGCTTGATGCCCCGGCTTCTGGCGTAAGTGACACTGGCAAAAAAACCAGCGCAGTCATTCCGAACTTCACACGTCGCACACACTGGCAGATAGGTTTGCTTCCAGTCGCTGATTGACCGACGTGCAAACGGGCGTACGCTGGCGGGTAATACGCAGAGCTGGCTGTTATAGACTGAGGTCCGAATTCCGGCGTTTGAAAGGACGCGGACCGCTTCTTCAAGCTGGTCTGCATAGTCAATTGGATCTGCCCAAATGCTGGCCATGTTCGCTCGAGCAAAGCCGGTCGGCTCCAAACCCATCAGAGCCACGTGGTCTACGAAAAGAAGATTGCGCGCGATGAACCGCGCCAGTTCGGGCAACCGCTTGACCGTTTGTGCCAGGAGCACCACACGGATTTCGACACGGACCCGGCTCGCCTTGAGCGCCAGGATACCCCTGATGGTTTCGTCGAAGGCGCCGTCAGCCTGGACCACGTGGTCATGCACGTGCGCAAGATCCGCATATACCGGGATGCCCATCATCAGGTCGTGATGGCCAATGGCACCCAGGCGCGCCGCCAATCGGCCATCTGCAAAACGGCGGCCGTTGGAAAGAATGTGCAAGGCGGTGCGAGGAAGGTGTGCGGCCGCAGCCTGTACCAGCTCCAGAAAGCGTTCCCCGAGCAAGGTCGGCTCTCCACCGGTGAAACCGATCTCGGCAGCGTCCCGATCGACGAGCGGGATCGCTCGCAATACCTCCTGCGCAACCCAGGCATCATCCACGTCTCGCGGAGGTTGCGAGCACATCAGGCAATAGTTGTTGCAACGCTCCGTCAGGAGAAAGTGATTGTAGGGCGAACTGCGCCGGTAATGCACACGGACGGCTTTGCGGCGCGGATCGACGGCAATAACATCACCTTGGCCAAGAAATTTGGCCTGGTCAGGTGCCGCGACGCTCGCCGCACCAGCTGGAAGTCGGTCAAAGTCGGCCGCAGAATGCACGATGTACCAGGCAAAGCCGTCCGGAATATCGCCGTCACCAGCCACGTAAACTTCCTGCGCCTTGATCGAAGCGGGTCTATGCGGGATGCGCGAAACACGCAGTACGCCTACGTCCAGTGCCAGGCCTGCGCCATTGAATTCCAAAGCACGGGCACGCAGGGGGATCATACGCGGTTGGCCCACTTTTCAAACAAGGCCCGGATCTCTTCACTTCCCTCCATGCGAATAATGAGGCCACGAAAGAGCGCCATATTTCGGGTGCAAAAGGCTGAGAGCGGCTTCTTGCCGATGACATCGCCTTGCGTAGCGTGATGGAACACGGGATCCGCTCCACACCACGGTTCGAATGCGCATGATGAGCAGCCCGGCACCGATCCCGCAAATGATTGAGTCAATGGCTCGAGCAGGGCATCGCCAAGCATGATGTCCTCGAAGGAATCCTTGTGGACGTTGCCCAAAGCAAATGTCTGGTCGCCCATTTCGGCGAGCATGCGGCTCTCGTCCGAGGCATATACGGTTCCATCGTAGTTGTAGACGATGGCCGCGATGCCAATTCCAGCGGGACTCATCAGATCGACATAGCTTGTCTGCAGCGGAGTCAGCATCTTCTTGAGCACCATCGCCGCATAATGCTCAATGAAATCAAAACCCTGCCGGTTCAACTCGATAATGTAGTCGAGCCCTTCAAAATAGAATTGCAGCCAGCGTTCGCGACTGTAGGCAGCGTAGGACCTGGTCTTGATGGCAAAGCCATAAGGTGACAGGGGGCGGAGGAAGATTCCTCCGAAGTCAAGCCGCAGGTACTCGTCGATGATCTCCTTTACCCGGCCCAGGCTGGCGGAGGTCGTGGTCATCAAGGCACCGACATTGTAGTGCCCGAGAACGCCCCTTACTTTCTGGATACCGTCAACCGCGCGCTGATGCGAGTCGCGCCCCGGCCGCGGTCGGTTTGCATTGTGAAGATCGGCCGGTCCATCCAGCGAGGTGGAGACGAGAATGCCTTCCTCCTTGAAGAAGGCCAGGGCCTCCTCCGTCAGGACCGCCAAATTGGTGGCGACAACGAACGCGAGTTCTCTCTGTGCGATTTCATTGCGGCGCTTTGCCTCGGCAACGATATACTGAATTAAAGACAGGTTGAGCAGCGACTCTCCGCCCTGAAATTCGATCTTCAATGCCGGAGATGGAGAACGGAAGACAAGATCGAGGGCTTTGAATGCCGTCTCCCGGGACATATCAAACTCGCCGCGGTCGTTGTTCGCCCGTGAAACTTGGCAGTAGGGACAACTGTGCTCGCAGCGCAACGTGACGACGAAAATATGGAGCGCCGTGAAATTGGCGAGCGGAGCCAGCTTCGTCCGAAGTTTGAGCGCCAATAGATCGACCCCGATATTGGTGTCGCTGTCGATAAGGAAATGGCGGGCTTTCAGTTCGTTATAGGCAGGATTAGCAGGGGCAAGTTGCTGGCGTGCAAAAGCGCGAACCGTATCTCGGTCGAGAACAAGATGTTCGCCTGCGAGGTTGGTCGCAACGTAGCGTCCATTATCCGCCAGTGCCGTGAAACGCCAAGGCAGCATGGTATAAGCAGAATTGGAAGACCTGTCGAAAGCGGAAATTTCCTTGAACTTAGTCACCCTGCAAGCCCGTCTTTGAAAAGGCAAGGCCGAGGATCAAATCACGGTAGCTTCCCGTCTTCTGCTCAATCACGATACGCAGTTCCTGATCTGTAACTTCCCGCGAGAACGCGAGCTCAGCAGCGCCAGGACCGAGGTCACTTTTCAGAACGCGCAGTTCGCAAATGATTGCCGGATCAACGGCAACAATGCGAACATCGACGGAGGCCATCAGCGCATAAGCAGCCCGATGCACAGCCTCAATAGAGTAGGCGGTAGCACAGAGCTCAACGACAATAATCGCCTCAGTCGGAGACGCCGCTACATCCCCAGTAGGCATGCTCAGTAAGAGCTGGACGAATGCGAACTGTGGCTTGCGTGACTTGCATGGCTGGAATGGCTTGCATGCGACGAATGGCTGGAGTGCTGAGCTTGGGCTGTCATCGCCTCAGTGGACAATGCCAAAGTCAGATCGGTCGTGCCAGCAATGGTGGCTGCGTTCGCGACATGCTCGATAGCTGAAGAAATCTGCGGATCTGCAGCTTTTGCCGTCTGAGTCGAGACGAGCAAAGTGCCGACGGTCAGCGCGAACGGCTTGAGAAAATTCCTGCTGGACATCTGTTCCCCCGAACGTGGTCTGAAGAAATTCTCGTTTACCAATAGCGCGGCGTCAAGTGGCAATCTTTCTACCAATTTGGCGGAAAAAGAAATTGAGGTGTTTCCCCGACGATATTTGGCTTTTTATAGACATCGCCTGCGCCACTGCGATAGCAAGGTCGCGGGATTGCCCTGATTACATTGCGCGATTGTAATCCGCGCGACACCACGCGCTCACGCTCACGCGTGCAGCACGAGCATGCCTTTACAAAGGAGGATCGTCATGAAGCTCAAGTTCACTGCCGCCATGTTCGTCGCTGCGCTGGCCCTGCCGGCGGCCGCCCATGCTGCGCCTTGCAAGGATGCCAAGGGCAAGTTCATCAAGTGTCCGCCCGCCGCGCCGGCCGCCGCTGCCAGCCATGCGGCAGCAGCGCCCGCAGCTGCCGCGACACACGCAGCGGCCACCACGCGTCGCGGCCCCTGTCGCGATGCCAAGACCGGCCGCTTCAAGAAATGCTGATGCACCCGATAGCCTGATACATCGCGCGGGTCGTGAGCCCCGGATTGTTCGAAAATACAGAACCCGCCCGGCCTCAACCGGGCGGGTTTTCTATGGAAATCAGCATGCCACCAAATTCGACCGGTTTTGCGGCGCAATGAGCGCAGGGGGAAAATTGTATTCTAATCAACAGACTATCGGGAGGGGCATATACGGTGGTACGCTGATCCCTCCGGATCCGAACGATTTTCAGTTACATTCGGATCGGACATTTCGTTTTCTTTGGGCGGAACACCCGGTCCGTGGCTGGCCTTGGTTGCAACGGGTGCATGGACAGGAGGGGGTACACCACCATGCACCAGCCTACCGCTCCCTGCCAAAAGCCGAGAAGTGGCAGATCCCACGACCTCTCCGGACAGTTCCAGCAAGAGGGACGGGCCTCAACATCGGGCGCTTGAGGCCCCGCCCTTCGACCGAGCTAGCGAACCCGGCCGCGTTTCACGAGATTGTAGATCGCCAGCAGCACGACCGCGCCAAGAAAGGCGACGAGGATGGTCATCGGATCGAACGGGCTGCTGGTGAGATGGGCATGTCCCGAAAGTGAGCCGAACAGAAGACGGCCTACGATCGAGCCGACGCAGCCCACGAGAATATTCCAGATATACCCCCCCTCGGTCCGCATCACCATGCCAGCGATCCAGCCGATAAAGCCACCAATGATGAGCGCGATGATGAAATGCATGGCGACGGTATCCTTCCCAATGGTTTGTCTTCGTCCCCACCGCTGAAGATGACACCTTCATGTAAGCGGCGCTATCGGCCGTTCCACCAGAATGGAGCATATTTGTTCTCGGAATGGCGGGGCTCTGCCCAACGCACGAATGGAACTCTCGCGGGGCCAATTTACAGGATGCAAATATCGGCAGTTCCGGTGGAGATGGCGGTCTCGTTGCTCCGATTGCGAGATGAAATGGTTCGTGCAATGACTGATGACTCAATCTCGCCATGGACTGCGGCCGAGGTTGAACAGGGGTGGTGACATGGAGGTTCGGGGTAATGGTCGATAACAAGCCAGCTGGTGACGTCGATGTTACGAAGGCGTGGCGCGCCTCGCAGGATCAGAAGGCGGGTGCCAGGCGTCTGCGTCTGTTCGCCGCGCTCGCTTGGGTCGTTGCTATCGGTGGTGAGATCGCGGGGATCGTCCTGCTGCGCCAGCATAAGTTCGACCACGGTAACCTCGCACTCCTGATCGGGATTCTCATTGGTATCGCCGTCTTCGCGATCGCCGGCAGCCTGATGTGGAAAGCGGCCAACAAGCAGGATCCGGCGCGCGAGTCTGAACCCTTCAAGTTCTTCGTTCAGAACCAGCTCGGCGCGATCATCACGGTCATCGCCTTTCTGCCGTTGCTGGCTCTGATCTTCCTCGACAAGGACATGGATCCCAAAAACAAGAAGATCGCCGGCGGTGTTGGCGTCGTGCTGGCTCTGCTGGCGACAGTGTTAGGGATCGACTTCAATCCACCATCGGTGGAAAAGTACACGCAGGACATGAATCAGTGCGCGGCGCAGATCAAGGCTGGCCAGCCCACAACCGCCTGCTCGCCCGAAGTCGCCGAACAGGCCAAGCAGATCGCCGCGGATTCCGAGACGGTCGCGGACGCAACCAAGGATGACGCTCATCCCGCGGGCCAGGACGTCGTTTACTGGATCGCGCCGGAAAATGGAGCCAAGACCTCGGCTACGCCGCATGTCTTCCACCTATGCGAGGCGGTGAGCCCGCTGCGCGGCAAGACAGTAAACCATGGCTCGGTAGCCGAAGCCTACGCGCAGAACGCGAACCGCATCACCAAGCAGATTGCCATGGAACAGTCCCAATGCGGGTTCAAAAAGTCGGAAGCAGCCCCAAGCGCTTCCGCAACCTGACACAGTTGGTTGAAAATCCGTTGGTGTCCGATGCGGGGGCCGAGTTGGATCGTAAGGCTCGACGATCCTGCAATGGCTCCCGCCCATAGCTGGCTGCGCTATTTGACATATCGAGGGAATACCAACGCCCGACTGGGCTAGAGCCAGCTCGCGACACCACCGTGCCGCGAGCACGTACCGCGATGGTTTTCGCTGAAGCTCCATGTACCATCGCGACATCGGGCGGTAGCGCCTCTGGGTTGGGATTGGGACCGCATCGGCCGGTGAACCGAGTGTCCATTCACGTTCGTATAATAGTCGGAACCATGCGAGATTCGCGAAGCGGAACTGTGATGGTTTGGCGTCTTGGCGACGGAGGCTGACGGGACAGCCACCAGGGCGATGCAAGCAAGGATCAGCGCTTTCTTCATGGTTCCCCCAACCGTTTCGAATGCTTCCGTCAGGTGCTGCGCTGCAGAGGTAAGCAAATCCGGTCAGCCACCATCATGCCTCTATGCCTGCCCATGTCTATCGCCTTTCCGGATCTCCCGGAGTTGGGTGATGATGCCGGTCCAGACAGTCTCGTTGCCTTCATGCTCCTCGGCGATGGCGATCGCCAGATTTTCCTCGGCGGTGCGCTCGGCATCTTCGCCATAGGTGGCAATCAGCATGGTCGCGACGCTATGCAATTCCCATTTGGCGACAACGGGCTCGACATCGAACTGTTTCATCATGGTTTGCCTGTCCGCAGGGTCTCAATCGCAAGAACTACACCACATTGCCCGCTCCAAATCATCGCCAATTTGTCATTCTCTCGCGATCGGGGCCGGTGTGAATGTATGGCTGCTTCCGATGCCCTGACCAAGGGGCCCGAACGGCCGTTATTGGGGCGATCGCGGCAAAATGCCCAGATGGGCGGTTCGCGTCCAGTTTAGGACATCAATCGGCACCCGTCAGGTCGGTGCCGCAGCGGGGACATTGCTTCGGCGGTAATGAGCGAACGAAGGGCTTGCCAAAAGTTATAATGCGCCATCGACATGTGGGACATCGTGCAAAAAATCGCGTGTAGATAACCGACGCTACGCAAAGAGTGAACGACACGTAAGCCAAAGGTTGGGCAAATCGCTCGCTGAAGCTGGCTACGTAGATAGTCAGCGGCACGAACGGTAGCCAGCCAAAGGAAGCTATGTAGAAGCGGGTCAAAGGGCTCATGTCATGGCTATACGGGCTAAAGGTCAAAGCTCGCAACGACCGCTTCCCACCAACCCAGGCCATTCCCGGTGCCAGCGACATCGATAAACAAACGACCGCTTCCGGCGTACGAGTTTAGGCGCATGAACGGCCGCTTTTAAGGCGAATTCTCCAGTTGGATGAGGCGGAAACGGTGACCTGGACGCGGGTTCAGATTTGCCTCTGCTGATAATCGCCTCGGCAAGCGCGCATGGCTTTGGCGATAGCCTTGTTGGTCTTATCGAGGTCGAAGCGCTCTGGATCGAATTTCGTACCCGCCCAGCGGCGCATCGCCTTGTACTCTTCGTGCCCGGAGTCGAGCCACGCTTCCAGGAAATCGGCATAGCCTGGGTATCCGCCGACGTCTTCTGGCGGGCATGCACGCTGACCGGCTACGCAGCGCGGATATTTGACATCATCCTCGATCCCGGCGCGGCGCAAAACCAACTCGTGCTGCCAGTCATCGCCAAAATCATATTGATACGAGATCGTGAGCGTTGGGTCGGCCTCATAGGGAAACGTCAGATCCTTGAGCTGGACTTCGGTCGCCTCAAACACCCGTGGGCCATAGGGTGTATCCTCGATAGCCTCCGGCGCGCCGATCGTCAGGCCCCCGACGTGAAACTGGTGCAAATGGCTGTCGGTCCACCCGAAGGCCGCCTGCAGCACTTCATGCAGCTGAGCGAAGTTGAGGTCGCTGGGTAGTTCCAGCGTGCGGGTGATCGCCGGCTCGACGCCGAGGATCCGGGCTTCAAGACGGACGATATAGGCGTAAGGATTGTAGGGTTTCGGCATGGCGCGACCATGCCCGCGAAGACAAAGAGCCACAAGCGTGAGGCCAGCATTTTGCGGCGAGCAATCCCCGTCGCAACCTAATGCATCCAGCCCCGCGTCGGCGGCGTTGACGGTGCAGGGGAGGGCGAGCGGTGCGCCGGTGGCGGCAGCGGATCGCCGAGACGCCACGTCGCATGATCGACGCCCGGCGTCCGCATCAGCAAGGCCAACGCTTCGTCATAGGCGGGATCGGGAAGGGCGCGCGCGAGATGGATCGCGCTCGCCTGCGATCCCGTATCGGTCAATGCGAGGCTCGCGATCGGCGTGTCCGTCCCGAGGTTGAAACGCAGCCCTTTCACGAAACGACGCCGCTCCTCCACCGCCTTCGTGACCAGGGCGCGATCGTCGAGGCCCTCGTAGGGCAGCCATTCGCGCGTCACCGGCATGACGGTGATCTCGATCAGCTGCGGCAGCCCCGAGCGGCCGATCGAGAAGCTCCCGGCGATGACCAGATGACCCTCGTGGTCGTCCGAGCGCCACAGCTCCTCCTCCAACGCGAAGCGCTTGTGGAACCGCCGCGCCATGTCCTCGTCCATCAGGAACGGCCAGTCCGGCAGATGCCGCACCAGGATCTTCTCCCCGAGCCGCGCGGGCTCGATCGATTTCACCTCGCCGATGAGGATCATGATCGCGTCCTGCGAGGCGCGGGCCAGCTGCAGCTCGCCGTGCCGGCGCCCGGCGATCGCGTCCCGGTCGTCGAGGCGGTACGTCTCGGGTACGAACAGGACACTGCCGAGACCGTCACCGCGCGCCTTGCAGCCATGGGCCGCCTGCAGCAGTTGTCGGCGCACCACGTACCAGTTGCGCTTGCCCGCCATGCGCGGGTGCCAGTGCGTCAGTTCGGCCCGGTCCCACAGGTAGTGGAGCAAGCCCCGGATCGTCAGGCGCTGGTTGGTCGCCTTCACTTCGGGCTTGTCATTGGTGAACGAGGCGGGCGCGGCGCGGGCCGGCCCGCGCGACAGCGGGAAGCCGAGCTTCAGCAGGGTCTCTCCCGTCTTCGCATCGTCCACGATCGCGCCGCCGCGCACCTGGGCAAGACCCGTCAGGAAATCCGGCGCCTCGTAGTGGTCGCAATGCGGCGCATGGAGCGCACCGGTCCCCGGCCAGCGCGCGACGATGTGCTGGCCATGCCGGTGCGTGATGTAGAGATCGAGATCGGCATCGCGCCGGCACAGGCAGCGGATGCGCTCCTTCTGCGCATAGGCATGGACGAGCAGGGCCTCGAACCCCGGCTCGTCCGCACCCATTTCCCGGTCGATGATGTGGTAGCGCTGCGTCACAGGCCCTGCGCGATCCCGTCCTCGACAATTCCCTGCCACTGCGGCCCCAGCACGAAATCCCTGCCGAACACCCCGACCGGACCATCGGCGGCATCGGTCATGTAGGGGTCCGGTTCCTTCGTCACCGTGCGCCCGGCCTTGCGCGCGTCCATCCACTGCGCATCGCGGGCGCGCAGCAGGCCGGTGAGCCAGCGCACGTCCGTCGCGATCGCAAAGGGATGCCGGCCCGCCAGCGTGTACCACAGGCACCGCTGGTAATCGTTGCGCGCGTCGCCGAGGATTTCGGCAAGCTCACGCTTGCCATCGGGATCGCCGGCCACGATCCGATCGATCGTGCAGGCTAGGTTATGGGCCTCTGCAATGGCGATACCCGGATCGGTGCCCACGCTGGCGCCGGCGAGCGCGCGGCGCTCCCAGCAGGTGTCGGGATCGTCGCGGACCTCGATCAGGCCGAGGTCGATATGGAGGTCATGAAGCCAGTCGTGTGTCATCGTTTGCCGTCCTTGCCACAGGTTGAAACACCCGAGAGAGCGCACGGACAAGCCTCCGGCGCGCACCAAAATACGGGGGTCGTTATGCTCTGGGTATGCTGGCGAGGCGTCGCTCGCCGATGGCTGGCCGGAGGCCCTGGTCTAAAATAGCACCCGAAAGGGACAGCTGCCTTCCGGCGGACCGGTGGCTCTTCTGTTCCCTACCCGTTCCGTTCGGTTGCGGCAAGAACAGGTATCCGCCGAAGGCGTTCCAGTCCATCCCATGCCGCAAACCCGTCCCAGCGAGGCTCCACTGGCAAACTCAATGGATTGAGCAGGCATGCCTCTGCCAGCGTCGTCTCCATTCTACCAAAATTGCAGGGCGCGCACGTAACGACCACGTTTTCAAGGCTGCTCTCGCCGCCACGGCTGTTGGGCAAGACATGGTCATATTGCAGCCACATGCACTGGAACGCCGCATGTTGCCCGGCATTGCGGTTCGTCCAGGTCACCGTATCCGGATATTCCCTGTTCAACAGCGTTCGGATTGCGGGGTCCACAACTGGTATCCCGCAGAAGCGGCAATGATAGCCATCACGTTCCACCACTGCTTTCTTCGTCGCCGGCGTCGGCATCCTGGGAACCGGACGAGCGTCCTTTGCAAGGTATGGTGGACCATCAGGTATGGAAATGAACCCGTGCCGTACCCGGCAGCCGGCACCCCAGGCAGCGTCGGTATATTGCCACACGACCGGACTATTCGCTTCGGCGAAGCAGCGGTCCGCTGTTTTCCGATCACCTGCCAGATGTGCGTCGACGCCGCTCGAGAGCAGTCTCGCCACTTCAAAGATCTCCGGAATGGGCTGCATGAGGCTGCGGCGAAGAGAGCGTGTCATTCGTCAACTGTGTGATCACCGCCGTCGAGTGGCAAGATACGATATAGAGCTATGGTCCAGAGGCTTGGCCCCGCTCCGGCCCTGCGGTCCGCAGCGGAACCTGCCCTACTCGCCGGAGCGCGCTCCGGCTCCCCGAGCCCCGCTCGCGGGTCTCGGCTCATCCGAGTGACGGTCAGGGGCAGGGGAAAGGGGGAGGGACCGGCTTCGTCCCCGCCGTCGCCGCGCTGATGGACGCAGGGTGACGGGAAGTGGAGCGCGACCGTTGGTCCCGCGCGCCCTTGCGGCGATCGGCCGCTCGCGTTGCCGCTCACCGGCCCATCGCCCATGCCATCGCCGCCCGGGGACGGACGGCGATGCGTCCCCCACGCACAGGTCCTGTCCATCCTCTCCTACGCCACCTTGCAGGCTCCCGGCGTTGCAGCGTGGTTTCGGCAGGCAAGGAGTTGCGTCGAGGCCAGGCGCCTCTAGCCGGATCGGGGCCGCCGGCGTCTGTTTCTCCTCTCGAGAAGCGCCGGCCCCGATCCGCCAAGCTCTGCCAGTCCTCTCCCGTGCCTCTTGCCCGCCAAGTGCCCACGCCGCGCCTTGGGGCCTGCGACGGCGGCTCCGGAGATGATGGACAGGAAAGGCCGAACCCTTGCGCGCGGGTGACCGGGAAGGAACCGGCCCCTGGTCGGGGCCGGGCGTGGTTCGTGCCCCGCGCTGCCGCGCGGCGTTTTCGATGCTCCGGCTCACCAGAGACGATAGGATTTGTGTCAAGAAATCAATCAGATAGACCAGATTTACCGCGCCCTGTAATAAGTAAAGGCCAAGGCGGGAACAGTCCTTGGCAAGTCAACAGGGGCCTTGCCCGAATAGTCTGGAGTATATCATGGCAACTATCGGTTATCTCGCACGCAGCGAACGTGGCGCATTTATCGGCAAGATCGACACGCTCGCCTTCAGCAATGTTGTCGGTCTGCGTCCCTTCCATTCCAGCAAGCCTAACGCACCCACTTTTGAAATGGTCGCGCGCACCGCGTCGCGTTCCTGGGTGGCGATCGGGGGCCTGTGGGAACAGACCATGAAAAGCACCGGCGAGAGCTTCCTTCAGGGGCGGATTGACGAACCGAGCATGGCGCGGCCGATGGACATCGCGCTCTTTCCCAACGAGGAAGGCGGCTTCAACATCGCATGGACCCGCCGCCGCACCCGGCAGGACCTGCCCACCGGGGAGGAGGGCATGGACATGCCGCCCGCCAGCGAAGCGCAGGACGATGGGCTGGGCAGCAGCACCGCAGGCGACGACACGTTCCTTGCCGGCATGACTGGTTCTGACATGACCGGACCCGCAAAGGCGAAGGGCCGCAAGGCCGCCGACGAGAACCCGGCCTGAACCAAGTGGAGCCGGGAAGGGGGCTTCACCCTTTCCGGCTCCATGGCTGAACATCGGTTATGTTCGCCCCGACGCTTACAGAACATCCGGGGCGATGCACAAGGGCAATTCCCATGGCACGCTTTGATACCTTCCGCGACTTCGCCACGCATTATGCAGACCTCACCAGCGCCGAAGCCTTCCCCGCCGCGTTCACCGCCGAAATCGCCAGCGCGCAGCTTTCTATTGTAGAAGAACCGACCAGCGCCGACATGCCCGACGAGCAACAGGCCCGCGCCTGCGTCGAGCAGATGACCGGCGACCTGTTCACGCTCCTTGCCGATACCCGTCTGGCCCCGCTTGCCCCCCGGATCGCATGGGGCATGGTCCATTCGTTCCACAAGGTTGCGCACTATCTGGCGGCGCAGGAGGATGACGCCGCGCGCGAGTTGGGCGAGCTTGCCCGTATCAGCGACCCTTCGGAAATCCACGCCGCGCAGATCGAGGACAGGCAGCGCCTGTGTCAGTCGCTCCATGAAGCCATGGCCGCCATCGAATGCATGCGCGACCATGCCGCCGAGGTCTA
>NZ_DDFB01000118.1:0-9098 GCF_002336885.1 Novosphingobium sp. UBA1939
GACGCGGCGCGCGGTCGATCCCGATCCCGTGAACACGATGATGCCCGAGATCGGCAGCGTATCGGCAATGCTGGCGCAGGCTTGCGACAGGGCGTCTGCCGTCGTCGGATCGGGCAGGGTCTCGATGAAATGGACGCGCGCGGCATAGCCGCGATCGGCTTCCACTTGCGCGGCGATGCGGTGCATGATCGTCACCGCTTCCTCCGGCCAGGCGCCGGCGGCGGTTTCGGCCGAGAGCNNGAGAGCATCACCGCGTCGGCGCCGTCATAGACCGCGTTCGCCACGTCGGAAACTTCGGCGCGCGTCGGCGTCGGGGTTTCGATCATCGATTCGAGCATCTGCGTGGCGACGACCACCGGCTTGCCCTGCCGCCGCGCGAATTCGACGATGCGCTTCTGCAGCGGCGGCACTTCCTCGGGGTTCAGTTCCACACCCAGATCGCCGCGCGCCACCATGATGCCGTCGGAGAGTTCGATGATCTCCTCCAGCCGCGAAATCGCCGCCGGCTTCTCGATCTTGGCCATCAGCGAACCGTATCCGCCCATCAGGCGGCGCGCCTCGGCCACGTCCTCGGGCCGCTGCACGAACGACAGCGCGATCCAGTCCGCGCCATGCTCCACCGCGAAGGCCAGATCGCGGCGGTCCTTGTCGGTCAGCGCCGGCACCGGCACCACCGCATCGGGCACGTTCACGCCCTTGCGGTCGGAAATCACCCCGCCGACCTCGGCCGAACACAGGATCGCGTCCTTGTCGGCGCGGATCACGCGCAACCTCAGCTTGCCGTCGTCGATCAGCAGGCGCTGGCCCTTTTCAAGGATGCCGAACAGTTCGGGATGCGGCAGGCAGACGCGCGTCTCGTCGCCCGGTTCGGGATTGCGGTCCAGGGTGAAGTGGCCCGAATGGCGGATCACCGCGCGGCCTTCGCGGAACGTGCCCACGCGCAGCTTCGGCCCCTGCAGGTCGCACAGGATCGTGATCGGCCGGTTGACCTTCTTTTCCAGCGCGCGGATCGAGGCGATCGTTTCGGCGTGGGTGGCGTGATCGCCATGGCTCATGTTGACGCGGAAGGCGTCGGCGCCGGCACGGAACAGCTTTTCGAGCATCTCGGGCGCGCGGCTGGCCGGGCCTACCGTCGCCAGAATCTTCACCTTGCGGCCCCGGGGATCATGTTTCGCCACGCGTGGCTCCCTAGTTTTTGCGGCCCTTACGGAAAGCGCCTCTTCAACGGCCCCGGCCTATGGCCTATGCGACGGGAAAACCCAAGGGAATGATTGCCATGGATACGAATGCGACACCCGGTGCCGGCGATACCCCCGCCGACGCGCTCGATACCCTGCCCGATGCGGTGGCCGCCGCCGCGTTCCGCCGCCTGGTGCGCCATCTGCGCCACCGCCACGATGCGCAGAACATCGATCTGATGGGCCTGGCGGGCTTCTGCCGCAACTGCCTGGCCGACTGGATCAACGAAGCCGGCGCCGGGCTGGACAAGACCGCCGCGCGCGAAGCGATCCACGGCCTGCCCGCCGCCGAATGGAAGGCCCGCTTCCAGACCGCGGCGACGCCCGAACAGCTGGCGCGCATGGAGGAAAGCATGAAGAAGAACGCCGGACACTGACGATCCGCCGATAGTTCCGCCGCCAGCGGAGAGGATTTCCACAGCCGCCGCTTTGCGCGAACCGGCGCGCCCGCTATCAGCGCGGCCGACCGATTCACCATAACCCTTGCGGAGTTTCCCGATGGCCGAAGCCGCCGATGATCGCCTGCGCCTCCTGATCGAGCGCATCGAACGCCTTGAAGAAGAAAAGAAGGGCATCGGCGACGACATCAAGGATGTCTACAACGAAGCCAAGGCCGTGGGTTACGACGCCAAGATCATGCGCCAGATCGTACGCCTGCGGAAGATGAAGCCCGACGACCGCCGCGAGATGGAAATGGTTCTCGAAACCTACAAGACCGCGCTGGGCCTGGGCTGACCCCGAACCGACGCGGAACCACCGCGCGCGCAAACACCGACAACAGCGGGAATTCCGGGGGCGGTTGCTATCGCCCCCCCGCGCGGTGTAAGGCGCGCGCAACCGGGGCGCCGAGGATGCCGGAAGCTCCGCAACTCGCAGACTTCCGAAGGTTCCCATGGCAGGCCATTCCAAATTCAAGAACATCATGCACCGCAAGGGCGCGCAGGACAAGAAGCGCTCTGCCCAGTTCTCCAAGCTCAGCCGCGAAATCACCGTCGCGGCCAAGATGGGCATGCCCGATCCGGACATGAACCCGCGCCTGCGCGCCGCGGTCAACGCCGCCAAGGCGCAGTCGATGCCCAAGGACAACATCCAGCGCGCGATCGACAAGGCCAGCAAGGGCGATGCGGAGAACTACGAGGAAATCCGCTATGAGGGCTACGGCCCCGGCGGCGTCGCGCTGATCGTCGAGGCGCTGACCGACAACCGCAACCGCACCGCCACCAACGTCCGCACCGCCTTCGCCAAGAACGGCGGCAACCTGGGCGCCAGCGGCGCGGTCAGCCACGGCTTCGAACGGCTCGGCCTGATCGAATACCCCGGCAAGGCCGGCGACGAGGAAAAGGTGCTCGAAGCCGCGATCGAGGCCGGCGCCGACGATGTCGAGAGCGACGAGGAATCGCATTCGATCTGGGTGGCGGTGGAAAACCTCCACGAAGTGGCGCGCGAGCTGGAAAAGACGCTGGGCGAAGCCGAAGGCGTGAAGCTGGCATGGCGGCCCAACCTCAAGACCGAGGTTTCCGCCGACGACGCCGCCACGCTGCTCAAGCTGATCGACGTGCTGGACGACGACGACGACGTGCAGACCGTTTGGGGCAACTACGAAATCCCCGACGAAGTGATGGAAAAGCTTGGGTAATGGAAAAGCTGGCCTGATGCATCTCCCCTCCCGCCTGCGGGAGGGGTCGGGGGTGGGCCTTGCGGGGCGCGGCGCCGGACCTTCCCACCCATTGGCCTCCCGTCTGCGGAAGGGGCAGGAATGATCATCCTCGGCATCGATCCCGGCCTCACCTGCACCGGCTGGGGCGTGGTGGCCAAGGCGGGCAGCCGGCTGAGCCACATCGCCAACGGCCAGATCCGCACCGATGCCAAGGCCAGCATGGCCGAACGGCTGGTGGAGCTGGACGCCGCGCTGACCGACGTGATCCTGGCCCACCGCCCCGATACCGGCGCGGTCGAGGAAGTCTTCGTCAACGTGAATCCGCAATCGACGCTGAAGCTGGGGCAAGCACGCGGCGTCGCCATGCTCTCGGTGGCGCGCGCGGGCATCCCGGTGGCGGAATACCCCACCAAGGTGATCAAGAAAGCGATGGTCGGCACCGGCGGCGCGGAAAAGCTGCAGGTTCAGGCGATGCTGAAAGTGCTGCTCCCCGGCGTGAAACTGGCCGGCGAGGACGCGGCGGACGCGCTCGCCGTGGCAATCACCCACGCCAACATGCTGGGCAGCCACCGGTAAACGCCCGTCAGGCTGCCCTTGCGGACGCGACGAGGTTGCGGAGTTTGGGCACGCAAAACCCCGCTCGTCCTGAGCCCGTCGAAGGACCCGCGATACGGTTGATCTTGAGGCGGTTTACCGCGCGCGGCCAGCACGGAGCGCGTCCTTCGACAGGCTCAGGACGAGCGGACATAGGGGATTGCTCGCGAACCGCATCCCTCCCCGAATACCCCTACCGCCGCTTCGCCTTGCCCTTCTGCCGGATCAGCCGCAGGTAGGTATCGGCCACCGCCTGGTTGATGCGGTCCCAGCTGAACTCCAGGCTGCGCGCCTCGCCCGCCGCGCCGTGGCGCGCGCGCAGGTCGGCGTCCTCGACATAGGCGCGCAGGGCCTCGGCGAACTGGCGCACCGCGCCGGGGGCGATCAGCCGGCCGGAAACGCCGTCGTCGACCAGGCTCTGGCTGCCCGTGGCCGCCGCAGCGACCACCGGCACGCCGCAGGCCATCGCCTCCAGCGTGACGTTGCCGAATGTCTCGGTGATGGACGGGTTGAACAGCACGTCCATGCTGGCGACCGCGCGGCCAAGGTCAGCGCCGCCCTGGAAGCCGGTGAACACGGCTTGCGGCAACCGTTCGGTGAACCAGTCGTGCGCCGGCCCTTCTCCTACCACCATCACCCGGTGCGCCACGCCGCGCCGGGCAAGCTGGTCGATCGAATCCGAAAAGACGTCCAGCCCCTTTTCCATGACCAGGCGGCCGAGGAAGCCGATCACCACCTCGTCATCGGCGATGCCCAGGCTTTGCCGCCAGGCGGTATCGCGGCGGCCGGGATGGAAGACATCGCGGTCCACCCCACGCGACCAGATGTCGATGTCGTAGTTCATGCGCTGCGCGCGAAGCACTTGCGCCATCGATTCGGACGGCGCGACCAGCGCATCGCACCGGCGATAGAAACGGCGCAGCACGGCCTCGAGCACCGGTTCCAGGAACGCCATGTTGTAATAGCGGGGGTAGGTCTCGAACCGGGTGTGGACCGAGGCGAGGATCGGCAGGCGGTGCCGGCGCGCCCAGCTCACCGCGCGGTGGCCGGCGATGTCGGGCGAGGAAACGTGGACCACATGCGGCGCGAACGTGGCCAGATCGCGCCGCACACGCGGGCTGAGCGCGATGGGCAGGCGGTATTCCGCGCGGCCGGGAATGGCTATGGAAGGCACCCCGACCAGCTTACCCTTGGACGGAAACGCGGGGTTGGCCACCTTGGGCGCATAGACGCGCACTTGCGCGCCCTGGCGCTGGAGATAGCCGACCAGCCGGTTCAGCGCCTGGTTGGCGCCATCGCGGACATAGTTGTAGTTGCCGCTGAACAGCGCCACGCGCAGCCCTTGGGTCGTGGCGGGCAAGGACCCAGTATCGGTGGAGTCGACCATCGCGTCCCCTTAGCCGCCCCTTTCGTGCTTGGCGAGTACACGAAAGGTAGCGGCCGAGGCAAACCGCGGTGCCTTTACCAGCCGCGGCGGTATCCGTGGTGCCAGCCGCCGTGCCAGCCCCAGCCGCCGCGATAGACCACCACGGGCGGCGGGGGCGGCGGCGCGTAATAGTAGCTGCGCGGATAGACCGGATAGGCGGGATAGACCGGCGCCGGATAGGCCGGATACGCCGGGTAGTCGGCATAATAGCCGCGATCATAGTAGCGGTCGCGTTGGTTCGACGCGATGGCCGCGCCGACCGCCAGGCCGACGATGCCGCCCGCGATCGCCGCGCCCGTGCTGTCGCCACCACGATGGCCATAATAGGGGCCGCCGTAGTAGGGGCGTGCCTGCGCCGGAGCCGCGGCCGCCAGCGCGGTGGCCGCCAGCGTCATCGCAACGATGCCTTTCTTGAGATGGTTCACGACTGTTCTCCTCATCCGCCGTGTCGGTCCCTGGCACGGACTGTTGCCTTTTCATCTGCCCGGCTCGCGCTGAACGGAGCCTGAAAAATCCCGTCACACGGCGTTATCGGGGCACGATCCGTCGCAAAACGGGACGGGGTTGCCCCCGTCCCGTCCCCCCGGATCAGTTGCCGTAGGGATAGCCACGCGGATCGCCGCGATAGCCGTCCCGGTAGTCGCCGCCGTAGCCGTTGTTGTAACCCTGGTTGTTGTAGCCGTCGCGCCCGTAGTAGCCGTTGTCGTTGTACCCGCGGCGGGCGTAATAGCCCTCGTCATCGCAGGGCCGGCCGTTCTGGTCATAGCGACGACCGTCACGGTCCCAGTAGTATCCGTCGCGCCAGGTCCAGCCGCGATCGCGGTAGCGGTCGTGCTTGTTGCTGTTGGCGCTCGAGGCGATCAGCGCGCCGATGGCGATGCCGACGATCCCGCCGACGATCGCGGCGCCGGTGGCGTCCCCACCACCGCGATGATAACCGCCGCCATAGCCGCCGCCGTAATAGGGCCGGGCCGAGGCCGGCGCGACGCTGGCAAACGTGGTGGCGGCCAGCGCGGTGGCGAGGATCGCCTTCTTCGCGAATTGCATCATGAGCGTTCTCCCGGAACGGTCCCTGGAAAGCCCCGTGCCTTCCCCGATGTGCCGCCGTGAGAAGCGGTCTAGGCGATTCGCGCTGAACGAAACCGGAAAGGAACTGGCAGCTTTTGTTCAGGTTCATTCCGGGTTTGATGAACAAATATGCGACCTCGGGGAGCGGCGGAAACTGTGTGCGTTTTGGCGGTACGGGTTGCGTTGCCGCAAATAATTCGCCCTACTTCAACACGCTGACGCGGGTCCGCCAATGGCGCACGCTCGCTGATACGGGGGCAAAGACGCATGGGCAGAATCGATTTGGCGGGTGTTTCGGCCATGGCGGCCGTGCTGCTGGCGCAACCCGCCGCAGCCGGCGAAACGCCGCTGTATCAACCTTCGCCCGCCTGGATTCACCCGGTTTCGCTGCCCGCCACGCTGGCCAGCGACAGTGCGTTCGCGCCGCTTTACGATTGGCAGGTGCGGATCGCCGATGGCCGGGTGTGGAGCTATTTCGACATCACGGTCAAGATGACCAACGCCGAAACGATCGCCAGCAACTCCACGCTCGCGCTGCCGTGGCTGCCGGACAAGGGCGATCTCATCGTTCACGAAGTAGCGATCATCCGCAACGGCGCGACGATCGATCTGCTCAAGGACGGCAAGCGGTTCGACGTCCTGCGGCGTGAACAGCAGCTGGAACAGCGCCAGATCACCGGTCTCCTGACCGCCACGATGGAGCCTGAGGGCCTCCAGATCGGCGATACCCTGCACGTGCGCGCGTCCGTTACCACGCTGGACAAGGCGCTGGGCGATCGCGCGCAGTGGCAGGCGCCGCTGATCGCGCTGCCCGCCAAAACCAGCGGCGCGACGATGGCGTTGAGCTTCCCGTCCAAACGGCCGCCGCACTGGCAGATCGTGGGCGCCACCCCGCAAACCACCACGGTCACGCGCGATGGCTTCACCACCGTATCCGTGGCGCTGCCCACGCCGAAGAAGCCGGAAATGCCCGGAGACGCGCCCCTGCGTTTCCGCCAGCCGGCCTTCATCGAAGCGTCCGATTTCGCGTCCTGGCGCGAAGTCTCGAAAGTGATGAGCCCGCTGTTCGCCACCGAAGGCACGATCGAGAAGGACGGCGCGCTGGCGGCGGAAATCGAAACGATCCGCAAGGCGAGCGCCGACCCGCTGACGCAGGCCGCCCTGGCGCTGCGCAGCGTGCAGGACAAGATCCGCTATGTCGCCGTCCAGATGAACGGCGGCAATTACGTTCCGCAGGCGCCGGAGCGGACATGGTCGATCCGGTATGGCGATTGCAAGGCCAAGACGCTGCTGTTGCTGGCCATGCTGCGCGCGCTGCAGATCGATGCCGAACCGGTACTGGCCAGCGCGACGATGGACGATCTGGTGCCGCAGCACCTGCCTTCGGCGGGGGCGTTCGACCATGTGTTCGTGCGCGCGCGGATCGGCGGACGGTCGGTCTGGCTGGATGGGACCGACACGGGCACGCGCCTGCCCGATCTCGGCGATACGCCCACGATGCGGCAGGTGTTGCCGCTGCGCGCCGACGGGGCGGAGCTGGAAGCGATCCAGCGAACCGCGCCCGCGCGTCCTACGGTCGATATCACGCTGGACATCGATGAAAGCACCAGCACCGATTTGCCCTCGCTGACGCAGATCAACGCCGTCTTCCGAGGCGGCGCGGCCACGCTAATGAATACGGCCAGGGAACAATTGGCCGAGAAGGAACACGAACAGTTCCTCGCAACGATGCTGCAGCGGCTGCTCGGAGAGGGCCAGTTCGCCGATCTGGCGGCAAAGCCCGATCCAGACCTCGGAACGGTCGCCGTGTCCGGCAAGGCCGTGTTCACCACGCCGTGGACCACCGAGGACCACTTGCGCAAGCGGCAGGTTGCGCGCCTGACCGGTGACCAGGAATTCAGCCCGGACCGCGCCCGCACGTCCTGGGCGAATATCCCCGTAACGACCGGCACCCCTGATCGCATGCACTACAAGGCCCGCATCCATCTGCCGGAAGATGGCCGGGGCCTGACGGTCGAAGGCGCGCGCCATCTCGATACCGAGGTAGCCGGGCGGCGCCTGCAGCGCAGCCTCTCGCTGGAGGGCGCCGTGCTGACCCTGGACGAAACGATGACCATGGCCGGCACCGAAGTGGCGCCCGCTGCCGTCGCCGGCGAACGGGACCGGGCGGCCGCCGTCAACGCGCAGGCGCCAAGGCTGATCGCGCCGCTCGATACACGGCGGCGCTGGCAACTGACCGAAGCGGCAACCCGCGCCTCGTCCCAGATCGCCGGTATCAACGCCATCTATGAACGCGCGATCGCAACCGCCGAGGCGGACGATACGCTGCCGTGGAGCAACCGCGCGAACTATCGCAAGGGCATCGGCGACCGGAGGGGCGCCATCGCCGATCTTTCGCACGTGATCGCCACGCACCCGTCGGTGGACGAGTACCTCGTGCGCGCCGACATCTACGACACCATCGGCGATTATGCCTCCGCCGAGAAGGATGCCGATGCGGCACGGGCAATCGATCCGTCATCGCTCCCGGCGATCGGCCGGCTCGCCTACTATGCGGCGAAGCAGGGCAAGGTGGACAGCGCGCTGGCCCTGCTGGACGAAAAGATCGCGCTCGGCGGCCAGACGCGCTTCGACTACCAGCTCTCGCGCGCGCAGATTCTCGGCGAGTTCGGCGATCCGGCGGCGGCAATCGGACAATATGATGCGCTGATCACGCAGAAACCGGGCAAGCCCAGCCTGCTGAACGGGCGCTGCTGGACCAAGGCGCTGCGGCAGGTGCAGATCGACACCGCGCTGAAGGATTGCACCAGCGCCATCGAGCTGAGCGACGACACCTCCGAAATCCTCGACAGCCGCGCGGTCGTCTGGCTGCGGCTTGGCAAGTTCACCGAGGCGCTGGCGGATATCGACGCCGCGCTGGTCCAGTCACCCGGCCTGGCGCAGAGCCGCTACATCCGCAGCCTGATCCTGCGGCATCTGGACCGCGGCGCCGAAGCCGACAGCGAACGCGAACAGGCCCTGCGCATCCTGCCCATGGTCGAGAAGGAGTACCGGCGCTACGCGTTGTAGGGGAGCGCCCGATAGCTCATTAAAAAAGGCGGTTATGTCGCTTGCA
>NZ_DDFB01000146.1:0-27787 GCF_002336885.1 Novosphingobium sp. UBA1939
GGCCCGGCGGCATCTCGTCGAGCCGCGAGACGTCCATCTCGCCGTACTGGGCCAGCGTGAGCGTGCGGGGAATGGGCGTGGCCGTCATCGCCAGGCAATGCGGCGTGCGCCGTGCCTTCTGCGTCAGCATCAGGCGCTGGCCAACGCCGAAGCGGTGCTGTTCGTCGATCACCACCAGCGCCAGATTGCGATAGCTGACCGTCTCCTGAAAGATCGCATGGGTGCCGACGCAGATGTGGATCGAGCCGTCCATCAGCCCCATCAGGATCGATTCCCGCGCCCTGCCCTTGTCGCGCCCGGTCAGCAGCGCGATTTCCACACCGGTGCCGGCGGCCATGCGCGTGAGCGTGGCGTGGTGCTGGCGCGCGAGGATTTCGGTGGGCGCCAGCAGCGCGGCCTGCCCGCCCGCTTCCACCGCGATCAGCATGGCGTGAAGTGCAACCGCCGTCTTGCCCGAGCCGACATCGCCCTGCAGCAGCCGCAACATTGGCGCGCCCTGCGCCACATCGCCTTCGATCTCGGCAATCGCGCGCTTCTGCGCGCCGGTCAGCTCGAACGGCAGGTGCAGCTTGGCGCGCAAATGCCCGTCGCCCTGAAGCGGCGTGCCCGCGCGCTCGCGGTTGCTGGCGCGCACCAGCATCAGTGCCAGGCTGTTGGCGAGCAGTTCGTCGTAGGCTAGCCGATCGCGCGCGAGGACGTTCTCGCCGCGATGCGCCTCGGTCAGCGCCGCTTTCCACGCCGGCCAGTCCATCTTCTGCAACAGGCCGGGCTCGATCCATTCGGGCAGATCGGGAAGCAGGCCGATCGCCTGATGGACCAGCGCCTGCACCCGGCCCTGCGTCAATCCTTCGGCCAGCGGATAGACCGGTTCGTTCAATTGCCCGAACGCGCCAGCGCTTTCCTCGCTGACATGATCGGGGTGGACGATCTGCAGCGTCTGCCCGAACTGGTCGAGCCGGCCCGCGATCCAGCGCGTCTCGCCCGGAGGCAACTGTTTGCGCGCGGTATAGGACGAGCGGCCGAAATAGGTGAGCGCGACGACATTGCCCAACACGTCCTCCGCCATCACGCGGAAGGGGCCGCGGCCGGCCGAGGCACGGTGTTCGCGCACGGTCAGCGCCACCACGATCTGTTCACCCACGCTCGCCTCGTCGAGATTGGCGACCGCGCGGCGCAGCACGAACCGATCGGGCAGGTGATAGGCGATATCGCGCACGCGCGTCAGCGCGAGGCGCTCCAGCGGACGGGCCAGCCCCGGCCCCACGCCTTTCAGGCTGGCGGCCTCGGCAAACAGCGGGTTGAGCAGATCGGGGCGCATCGCTGCCGACATAGTCGGCGTGAAGCCGGAGCGCCAGCGCGGCGGCAGGCCTTCCGCCGGACCGGCCGGCTTTTGCCCCCAGTCCGCCCAATTTTGACCCAGCGCATGGAAACGATCGCGATCCGCGCGCTTGTTCACTCCCGATAACAAAGGGAGTCGAAAACCAATGCTGCTTCCCCATGGTGCCGTGATCGTGCTTGCCGATGGCAAGGCATGGGAGATTTACCGCAACGCCGGGAACGAGGCCGCGCCGGAACTCGCTGCCCTGCCCGTGCCGCATCTGGTGGAACAGAATCACGGCTCCGGCACCCGGCACGGTTCCAGTTCCGGCAATCCTTCGGGCCACCAGTTGGACGAGGACGCCCACGCTGCCGCCGTCGCCGCATGGCTCAACGCCAAAGTCGCCAGCCGTCAGATCGAACACGCCGTGGTAATCGCCGCACCGCGCACGCTGGGCGAACTGCGCCACCACTATTCGCCCCTGACCCGGCAGGTTCTGACGGGCGAATTGTCGAAAGACCTGATCGGCAGGCAGCCGAGCGACATCCTGGCGGCGCTGCGCGCCCGCTGAAGCCCGCATTCGCACCCATCCAGATCACGGGGGCAAGGACCCGTGTGGCACCCGGCGGTATGGGGGAAGGACGCCGCCGGGTGCTTTCGTGCGCGAACATGCGTCGATCGCCGGGATTCTTTTCCAGCATTGGCCGAATACGGCGCTCAAAACGCCCGCCGCGCTTGAGTCCTGCGCGACGATGGCCTAACCGCCCGCATCATGACTGACGACGCCCGCCTCCGCCGCCTGCAGTTCCGCGCCTGGCATCGCGGCACGCGCGAGGCCGATTACATGATCGGCTGCTTCTTCGACCGCTTCCACGCCAGCTGGAGCGAAACCGAAATCGCCCTGTTCGAGCGCCTGATCGACGAGGACGACGTGGACATCATGGCCTGGGCGCTGGGCACGCAGATCATTCCGGACGAATACGCCGGCCCCATGATGGAAGCCATGCGCAAGCTCGACTACGTCGACATTCCGCGCTGATCCGCTCTTCCCCTAGCGCCGCTGCTCTTCCATGCCCGATCTGAACCGCATCCTTTCCGCCGCCGTTCCGCTGACGCTCGCCTCGGTCGCGCGCGGGGCGCAGCCGCTGGTGCTGGGCGATCTGGCGCGCGCGGTGAAGGGCCGCGCGGTGTTCATCGCCCCGGACGACGCGGCGATGCGCGCGATCGCCGAAAGCGCACCGTTTTTCGCGCCCGACCTTGAAGTCGTCGAATACCCGGCGTGGGACTGCCTGCCGTTCGACCGCGCCTCCCCCGCGCTCTCGGTCAGCGCACGACGGCTGGCGGCATTGCAGAAGTTGCAGCAGAAACGCGGCGGGCCGCAGCTGATCGTCACCACGATCAACGCCGTCCTGCAACGCGCGCTGACGCCCTTCCGCATCCGCGAATCCACCCGCCTGCTGACGCCGGGCGTAGAGATCGGGCGCGAAAGCCTGATCGCGCTGCTCCAGCGGCAGGGCTATTCGCGCACCGATACGGTCGTCGATGCCGGCGAGTATGCCGTGCGCGGATCGATCTTCGACATTTTCCCGAGCGGGCTCGACCACGGGCTGCGGCTCGATTTCTTCGGCGACGAGCTGGAAACGCTGCGGCTGTTCGATCCGAACACGCAGCGCAGTGTGCAGCCGGTGGAAACGCATCTGCTGCTGCCGGCCAGCGAGGCGCTGCTCGACGAGGACAGCATCAAGCGTTTTCGCGGGCGCTATCGCGAACTGTTCGGCGCCAACGCCACCGGCGATCCGCTCTATCAGGCGGTCAGCGAGGGCCGGCGGCTGGCCGGCATGGAGCACTGGCTGCCGCTGTTCGAAGACCGGCTGGTCACGCTGTTCGATCATCTGGGCGACGATGATCTCGTGCTGATCGACGGAGCGGCGGCCAAGGCTGCGGAAACGCGGCTGGCCGACATCGCCGACTACCACCAGGCGCGGATCGATAGCGCCCAGCGCAGCCCCGGCACCTATCGCCCGCTGGCCGCGGACGCGCTGTACCTGACGCGCGACGAGTTCGACCGCGCGCTGGCCGGCTGGCCGGTCCACCGCACCTCGATCTTCGCCGAGCCGGAATCGAAACAGGTCGTCGATTTCGGCTTTTCCAGCTCGCGCGATTTCACGCCCGAACGGGCGCAGGCCGGCTCTGGCCAAGCGGGCGCGGCATCGAGCGGCAACATCTACGAGGCGGCGGCGAAGCACCTTGCCGCGCTGGGCACGCGCGGGCTGAAGCCGGTCATCGCCGCCTATACCGCCGGATCGCGCGCGCGTCTGGCCTCGCTGCTGGGCGAAGCCGGCAAGGCGCCGCCTGCGCTGGCGGAAAGCTGGCAGGAAGCGCTGGGCATTGCCGCCTCCGGCCGCCCCGTCGCCGTGGTGCTGCCGCTGGAGCAGGGCTTCGCCAACGCCGAACTGGAGCTGCTGACCGAGCAGGACATCCTCGGCGACCGGCTCGTGCGCCGCAAGAAAAAGCGCAAGGACGCCGACGCGTTCCTGGCCGAACTGTCCGCGCTCAACCCCGGCGATCTGGTGGTCCACATGGACCACGGCATCGGCCGCTATGAGGGGCTGGAAGCGATCAAGGTGGGCGACAGCCCGCACGATTGCGTCCAGCTCACTTACGCCGGCGGTGACAAGCTCTATATCCCGGTCGAGAACCTCGACGTCCTTTCGCGCTATGGCAATGAAAGCGACGGCGTCGCGCTCGACAAGCTGGGCGGCGAGGCATGGCAACGGCGCAAGGCGCGGATGCGCGAGCGCATTCTGGAAATGGCCGGGCAACTGATGGCCACCGCTGCGGCGCGCGCCCTGCGGCAGGCGGACGTGCTGCCGACCGATCCCGCCAGCTACGGTCCCTTCGTCGACCGCTTCCCGTGGGACGAGACCGAGGACCAGGAACGCGCCATCGACGACGTGCTGGGCGATCTGGTGGAAGGCAAGCCGATGGACCGGCTGGTCTGCGGCGATGTCGGCTTCGGCAAGACCGAGGTCGCGCTGCGCGCCGCCTTCGTCGCGGCGATGGCGGGCAAGCAGGTCGCCGTGATCGCGCCGACCACGCTGCTGGCGCGCCAGCACTATGCCAATTTCGTCGAACGCTTTTCCGGCTTCCCGCTCAACATCGGCCGCCTTTCGCGCCTCGTTCCCGAAAAGGAAACGCGCGAGACCCGCGCCGGGCTGGCAGACGGCACGACCGATATCGTGATCGGCACGCACGCGCTGCTGTCCAAGCAGGTGCAGTTCAAGCGGCTGGGCCTGGTGATCGTGGACGAGGAACAGCGCTTCGGCGTGGGCCACAAGGAAAAGCTCAAGGAGCTGAAGACCGACGTCCACGTTCTGACGCTGACCGCCACGCCCATCCCGCGCACCCTGCAGATGGCAATGTCGGGCCTGCGCGAACTGTCCACGATCCAGACCCCGCCGGTCGATCGCCTGGCCGTGCGGACCTATGTGATGCCGTGGGACGACGTGGTGATGCGCGAGGCGCTGATGCGCGAACACCAGCGCGGCGGGCAGAGCTTTATCGTGGTGCCGCGCATCGCCGACATGCCCGAGCTGGAGGAGTGGCTGCGGCTGAACGTGCCCGAGATCCGCTTCGTCACCGCGCACGGCCAGATGAGCCCGACCGAGGTCGAGGACCGGATGGGCGCGTTCTACGAGAAGAAGTACGAAGTGCTGCTTTCGACCACCATCGTCGAAAGCGGGATCGACATTCCCAGCGCCAACACCATCGTCCTGCACCGCGCCGACCGCTTCGGACTGGCGCAGCTGTACCAGCTTCGTGGCCGGGTGGGGCGCGGCAAGCTGCGCGCCTATGCCTATCTCACTTATCCCGAGGACATGGCGCTGTCCGAAGTCGCGGAAAAGCGGCTGAAGGTACTGGGCGATCTCGATTCGCTCGGCGCCGGCTTCCAGCTCGCCAGCCACGATCTGGACCTGCGCGGCGCGGGCAACCTGCTGGGCGACGAGCAATCGGGCCATATCAAGGAAGTGGGCTTCGAACTCTACCAGTCGATGCTGGAAGACGCGATCCTGGCTGCCAAGGCGGGCGACATCGGCCTGGCGCGCGAACGCGAGGCGCTCTCCCCGCAGATCACGGTCGATGCGCCGATCATGATCCCCGAGGACTACGTGCCCGATCTGGCGGTGCGCATGGCGCTCTATCGCCGCATGAACGATGCCGAGGGCGCGGACGCGGTGGAAGCGCTGGCGGCCGAAATGATCGACCGCTTCGGCCCCCTGCCCGGCCCCACGCAGAACCTGCTCAAGCTGATCGAGATCAAGCGGCAGGCGATCGCGGCGCAGATCGCCAAGATCGACGTCGGCCAGAAGGGCGCGCTCGTCTCGTTCCACAACGACAGCTTCCCCGATCCGGCCGGCCTTGTCGCCTATGTCGAACGGCTGAAGGGCACGGCCAAGCTGCGGCCGGACATGAAGCTGGTGATTTCGCGCGCATGGGGCAATGCCGAAGCGCGGCTAAACGGGCTGGTGCAGCTGACCAAGGGCCTGTCCGCGATCGCCCGGCGCGCCGCGAAGGGCTGAAGCCCTGCGTCAGTCGCGGGCTATGGCCACCAGCGCCGCGCCATCGACCGGGCCGGAGCGCAGGAAGCCCTGGAACACCGCGCAGCCTTCCTCGTTCAGCACCGCCAGTTGCGCCGCGTCTTCCACGCCTTCGGCAACGACCTTCAGATCAAGCGCGCGGGCCATCGCCACGATCGCGCGCAGGATCGCCCGGTCGCGCGGGTCCTGCGCGATATCGCGCACCAGCGACTGATCGAGCTTCAGCGCATCGAGCGGCAGCGCGCGCAGGGTGCGGAAATTGGCGAAGCCGGTGCCGAAGTCATCCAGCGCGACGCGCATGCCCATCCCGGCCAGTTCGCGCAGCGTTTCGGCGCAGGCCTCGAAGTCGGCGATCAGCGTCTGTTCGGTGATCTCCAGCGTCAGCCGTTCCGCCGGAAAGCCCGATGAGGCGACAAGCGCGCGCATCGCGGCGGCGAGGTCGCCCACCGCGAAGTCCTCGGCCGTGACGTTGAGCGAGAGGCGCAAGTCGTCCGGCCAGTCCGCCGCCTCGGCCAGCGCGCGTTCGGCGATGTGGTGCGACAGCTGGCTGATGTGATCGCCCCTCTCGGCGATCGCGAACAGCGTTTCGGCGCCGACGAGTCCGAGTTCCGGATGGCGCCAGCGCGCCAGCGCCTCCGCGCCGATCAGGCGGCCATCGGCCACGGTGAACTGCGGCTGGAACAGCAGCGATATCTCCGACCGGTCGAGCGCGCCGATAAGGTCCGCCTCCAGCCGCGCGGCGCTGCGGCCACGCACTGCGTGGGAGCCATCCGCCCAAAGGATGCGTCGCCCCGCCCCGCGTTGCAGGCTGAGCAGCGCCTGATCGAGCCGGTCGAGCATCGGTGCGCCGCGTTCGCCCGGCTGCCCGCGCAGCAGCGCCGTGCGCGGGGCGAGCCGCAACTGGTCGCCGGCCAGCGGGATCGGCCGCGCGATCGACCGCGCCAGGGCTTCAGCCTGCCATTGCCAACGCTCCCGGCTGGCGGCGACGGTGGAAGCCACCAGGAACTCGCCGCCGCCCATCCGCGCAACGAAGCTCTGCGCCCCCAGTTCCTCGCGCGCGAAATCAACGATCCGCCGCGCGATCTCCGCCAGCACGCGATCGCCCGCCGCCTTGCCATAGGCCAGGTTCACCGACTGGAACCGGTGCAGGCCCACCAGCATGGCCTGGGCAAAGCCATCCTGCCCCGTGCGATCAAGCCACGCGCAGGCGGCATCGACGCCGGGCAGTCCGGTCAGCATGTCGCGATCGTCGACCGGCGCGGGAAGCGGTTTGGGAAAAGCGTCCATTGCCCGGCTTGTGCCCGAACAATCTTGCCAAACCGTTCCGATCCTGCGGCGACCCGTCCGTTTTGCATTGCAACAAGAGGCCGCGCTCCATATCACGCGCAGCGAGAGAAACCGGGGATCGAGGACCAATGTCGGAATCCGCTCGACTCGCGCTTTGCGCGTCGCCTACCGACCGCGCTCAGGAAGCCGAACGCGATCTGCGCGCGCTGTGCGAATGGGTGCCCTTCGAGGAAGCGGACACGGTCGTCGTGCTTGGCGGCGATGGCTTCATGCTCCAGACGCTGCATCACATGCTCGATACCGGCCGCGTCGTTCCGGCCTATGGCATGAACCTGGGCACCGTCGGCTTCCTGATGAACCGCTACAAGAGCAGCCGCCCGCTGGAGGAACGCATCGCCCGCGCGCGCCGCATCGCGGTCTCCCCGCTAAAGACGAAGGCGATCACCAACGCCGGTACCGAACACGAATTCTGCGCCATCAACGAAGTCTCGCTGTTGCGCGAAACGCGCCAGACCGCGAAGCTGGAAGTGACCGTGAACGGCAAGGTGCGGATGCAGGAACTGGCGTGCGACGGCGTGCTGGTGGCCACGCCCGCAGGCTCCACCGCTTACAACCTTTCCGCCAACGGCCCCATCCTGCCGCTCGGCTCGAACATGCTGGCGCTTACCCCGATCAGCCCGTTCCGGCCCCGCCGCTGGCGCGGCGCGATCCTGCCCGACAACGCCCGGATTTCGTTCCGCGTGCTCGAATCCGTGAAGCGCCCGGTGGCCGTGGTGGCCGACCAGAAGGAACTGCGCGACGTGGCTCACGTGGAGGTGCGCGCCTGGCCCGAACACCAGTTGACCCTGCTGTTCGACCGGGGTCGCTCGCTCGACGAGCGAATTTTCGCGGAGCAGTTTCTCGCCTAAAAAACATCAATCGAGCGCTTGCAAAACCGGGATCGCCTGCTATTAGCGCGCTCCTGCCCCGGGCAACCGGGGCTGCTCCCTGATAGCTCAGCGGTAGAGCTCTCGACTGTTAATCGAGCGGCCGTAGGTTCGAATCCTACTCAGGGAGCCACTTCCCCTTCCTCGCGCCAGAGCGCCGGAAGGGAGAAACAGCGAAGCCACACAAACCGCGTTTACACCTCCATTGCCAATTCGGTCGCTTGCCGGATCGCGCGCTTGGCATCGAGCTCCGCCGCTTCACAGGCGCCGCCGACAAGGTGCGAGCGGATGCCCGCCGCCGCCAGGTCATCGTGTAATCCGCGCGCCGGTTCCTGGCCGGCGCATACGATCACGGTATCGACATCGAACAACACCGGCTGCCCTTCGACCAGCGTGTGCAGCCCGGCATCGTCGATGCGCAGGTATTCGACGCCGCCGACCATGCGCACGCCACGGCGCTGAAGCGTAAGACGATGGGTCCAGCCCGTGGTGCGGCCCAGACCCTTGCCCACGGTGGTCGCCTTGCGCTGCATCAGCGTGACCTCGCGATCGTTGCGCGCCACTACCGGTTCCACCCCGGTCACGCCGCCGCGCGGATGGTTGCGGAAATCGATGCCCCATTCGCGGGCGAACACATCGATGTCGAGCGCGGCGGACGTGCCCTGGTGGGTGATCAGTTCCGCCACGTCGAAGCCGATGCCGCCCGCCCCCATGATCGCCACCTTGCGGCCGACCTGTGCCGCGCCCGCGATCACATCGATGTAACGCACGGCCTTGGGATGATCGATGCCGGGCAGATCGGGCCGGCGCGGCGCGATACCCGTGGCGATCACGATCTCGTCGAAGCCGCCGTCCGCCAGCATCGCGGCATCGACGCGCGTACCCAGTTTCAGCGTGACCCCATGCACATCGATCATCCGGCGAAAATAGCGCAGGGTCTCGTGGAACTCCTCCTTGCCGGGGATGCGCTTGGCGAGATTGAACTGCCCGCCGATTTCATCCGCCGCATCGAACAGAGTGACGTCGTGCCCGCGTTCCGCCGCGAGCGTCGAGAAGGCGAGGCCGGCCGGCCCCGCGCCGACCACCGCGATCCGCTTGCGCGGCTGCGCCGGGCGCATCACGATCTCCGTTTCGCGGCAGGCCCGTGCGTTGACGAGGCATGAGGTCAGCTGGCGGGTGAAGGTATGGTCAAGGCAGGCCTGGTTGCAGCCGATGCAGGTGTTGATCTCGTCCTCGCGCCCTTCGCGCGCCTTGTTGACCAGATCGGGATCGGCCAGCATCGGCCGCGCCATCGAAACGAGATCGGCATCCCCCCGCGCAAGGACGGCTTCCGCCACATCGGGCATGTTGATGCGGTTGCTGGTGATGAGCGGGATCGACAATTCCTTGCGCAGCCGCCCGGTCACCTGCGTGAAGGCTGCGCGCGGCACCATCGTCGCGATCGTGGGCACGAAGCTTTCATGCCAGCAGAAATGCGTGCTGATGACGTCGACGCCTTCGGCTTCCAGCGCCTTCGCCAGCGAGACGACCTCGTCCCACGCCAGTCCGCCCTGAAGCATGTCCATGGCGGAGATACGGAAGATCAGCAGAAAGTCCGGGCCAACCGCCACGCGCACACGCCGCACCACTTCCAGCGGAAAGCGCATCCGGTTTTCCCACGAACCGCCCCAGCGATCGGTGCGCTGGTTGGTCTTTTCGACGAGGAAGGTGGAGATCAGGTAGCCCGCCGAACCGATGATCTCGGCGCCGTCGTAGCCCGCTTCCCGCGCCAGCTTCGCGCAATTGGCGAACGCGGCGATCATCTCCTCGATCCCCGCTTCATCCAGTTCGCGCGGGACATGGGCGCCGATGCGCGACTTTACCGGCGATGGCGCGACGCAATCCGGGGTATGGGCCAAGGGGCCAGTATGGAGGATCTGCATGCAGATCTTCACGTCGGGATCGGCGGCGTGGACGGCGTCGGTTACGTGCCGGTGCAGCGGCACTTCGGACGGTTCGGATAGTTTCGCGCCGACGCCGCCCGTGACGTGCGGCGCAATGCCGCCGGTGATGATCGTGCCGACTCCCCCCTTCACGCGGTCGACGAAATAGGCGGCAAGCCTTTCGGCGGCATCCGGCACGTCTTCCAGGCCGGTATGCATCGATCCCATGATGATCCGGTTCTTGAGCCGATGCGGGCCGATCGCCAGCTCGGAGAACACGTGCGGATAGCGGACAGGTGCGTTCATGGAATCCTTCCTCCCGGATCATTGCTAAACACTGTTTAGCAATTGCATAATAAACGTCGTTTAGTATCGCAAGGGCCATGGCCGTATCGTTGACAGAGGAACAGGTTGGTGCGGTGCGCGAACGCATCCTGCGCACGACCGAACGCCAGATCGCCACGCGGGGCATCGACGGCACCTCGCTGCGCTCGATCGCGACGGAGATAGGCTGGACGGCGGCCTCGCTTTACCGCTATTTCGCCAGCAAGGGCGAACTGCTGGCCGCCGCGCGCGCCGCCGCACACGACCGCTTTTCGGACCGGATCGAGGCCGCCTATGCCAGTGCGGACGATCCGTGGCAGCGCTCGCGCGCGATCGGCGACGCCTATGTCGCCTTCGCCTTTACCGAGCCGGCGGCGTATCAGCTCATCTTCGCCTACAACCAGCCCGACAGCGAACGCACCGACGACCTGCGCCGCGCCGAAGCGCGTTCGCGGATGACGATGACAGGCTATGTGCGCGACATGGTGACCGAAGGACTGCTGGAAGGCGATCCCGACGCAATCGCGCAGTCCTACTGGGCGGCGCTGCACGGGCTGATCGTGCTCCACATGGCGAACAAACTGGGCGACGCGCCGGGGTTCGAACGGATGCGGCACGAAGCGGCGCGCCTCATCACGCGCGGCGCCCGCCCCCTCCTATCCCGGCAGCCGGACGGGTAGCCCGTCAGCCTAGGGCAACGACCTCGTCCACCAGAGACTCGTCCGCCGGCACCTGTCCGTCGAGCATCAGCATGGCAAGCCCGTGGACCAGGCTCCACGCCCAGATCGAACGAACCTCGGCCGCGCGACTGTCCGGCGCGGCGCCCGCCGCCTGCGCGGCGTTGGCCCGCAGGAACGCCATCGCGTCGGTGCCATCGACATGATCGGCCGAGGGCGGAGCCGACGTAAAGATCATGCGGAACAGCGCCGGGTTCGCCAGCGCGAAGCGGACGTAAGCCCGCCCCGTCGCGGCAAAGCCGGCCGCTCCGCCGCCCGCTGCCACAGCCGCCTGCCGTTGCGCCGCGCCGAGCCGCTCCAGCCCATCCGCCGCGAGCGCCGCCAGAAGGGCAGCCTTGTCGGGGAAATGGCGATAGACGGAGGTCGCGCTGACCCCCACGGCGCGCGCCACTTCTCGCAGCGAGAGATCGTCCGCCGCGCGCGTTTCAAGCAAGCGCAGGCCCGCCTCGATCAGTGCCGCGCGCAGATCGCCGTGGTGGTACTTCCGATTCATGTTGACACTGTTATCATTATTCGTCATGTTCACACCGTAAACATAGGGAGACGATCATGGCCACCAAAATCGACGAGGAACTGGCCTGTGCCCCCGTTCCCGTTTCCGACCATCCCTTCCTTTCCGGCATCCACCGCCCGATGACGGCGGAACACACGATCACCGACCTCGCCGTGGACGGCACGATCCCCGCCGCGCTCGACGGCCGCTACCTGCGCATCGGCCCCAACCCGATTGCACCCGATCCGGCCAATTATCACTGGTTCTCCGGCGATGGCATGGTCCACGGGCTAAAACTCGCGAACGGCAGGGCGCAGTGGTATCGCAACCGCTGGATTCGGTCGGAACGGGTGGCCGAGGCGCTTGGCGTGCCCAAGGCCCCCGGCCCGCGCAACCTGTTCGACACCGTGAACACCAATGTCCTTGCGATCGGCGGACAGACTTACGCGCTGGTCGAAGCCGGCAGCTATCCGGTGAAGCTTGGCCCCACGCTGGGCGACCAGCAGTACGATGCCTTCGGCGGCACGCTGCTCGGCTCCTACACCGCGCACCCGCATCTCGACCCGCTGACCGGAGAGAACCACGCGATCTGCTACAGCGCGCATAATCCGGGCGAAGTCCGCCATGTCGTCGTCGATGCTCACGGCAAGGTGACGCGCGAACTGGCGATCCCGGTTGAACACGGCCCCATGATCCACGATTGCGCGATCACCGCGCGCTACGTGGTGATTCTGGACCTGCCCGTGACCTTCTCGCTGCCGGCTGCGATGGCGGGCAAACCCTTCCCCTACCGCTGGAACCCGCAGCACCGCGCGCGCGTGGGCCTGCTGCCGCGAACCGGCGCGGCGTCAGACGTGATCTGGTGCGACGTGGAGCCATGCAGCGTGTTCCACGTCGCCAACGCCTACGACCGGGCGGACGGCGCGGTGATCATGGATGTCTGCGCCTATGGCACGATGTTCGGCCCGGAAGCCGTCGGCCCGGACGGCGCGGCCCGCGGGCTGGAGCGCTGGACGATCGATCCCGTGACCGGGACGGTGGCGATCGCCACGATCGATTCCACCCCGCAGGAATTCCCCCGTCCCGACGAACGCCGCTTCGGCCAGCCCTATCGCTATGCCTATGCCATGGCCGTGCCCACCGATCCGGCGGCGGAATTCATCGGTGATACCCGGCTGTTCCGGCACGATCTGGTGGAAGGCACGCGGCAGGTTCACGATTTCGGTCCGCGCCGGCATCCGGGCGAATTCGTGTTCGTCCCCGCATCGGAAGACGCGGCGGAGGGCGAAGGCTGGCTGGTGGGCTTCGTTGTCGACATGGCGAACGACACCACCGACTTCGTGGTGCTGGACGCGATGCGCTTCGAGGAACCGCCAGTGGGCGTGGTCCACCTGCCGCATCGCGTGCCGGCAGGCTTCCACGGCAACTGGGTGCCGGGCTGACATCACCGCACGCGGAGATTTCGCCTCGTAAAAGCGCCAGCAAGATCGTGGATCACAGTGATCGGGGAAATCCGCGAGACTTTCGCAGCGGCCACCCCCATCATGAACGCATGAAACAGATCGAAAACGCCATCGCCTTGCCCGTGCGGCAGATCGTGCCCCCCGCGCAGCTTGCCATTGGCGGGCTGATTGCCCTGACCGGCGCGGTCATCGCGCTGGCGCCGTTGGTCACACCGGGCTGAGAACACAATCCGAGCGCGTGATCCTAACGCGCGTGCGCCGGTTTGCCCTTGCGGTGCGGGCGCTTTTCGGAGCCTGGGCCGCCTGGCCGATGCGGTTTGGGCGCGCCGTGATTGCCGCGCGGGCCGTTCGGACGGGGCCTGTCGTTGGGTCCATCGTTGGGGCCACCCCGCTGCTGGCGCGCGTTGCGCCGGGCGGTATCGCGCGGCGGCTCGGCCGCCAGTTCGATCGTGACGCCGCTCTCATCGCCGGCATCCTCGCGCGCGGTGCGCTTCACCGCCGCGACGAAGCGCGCTTCCAGCGTTCGAGGAATCTGGAACCAGGTCTCGTTGGCGGCGATGCGGATCGCGCCCACCTCGTTGCGGGTGATATGTCCGCGCCGGCACAGCAGCGGCAGAATCCAGCGCGGATCGGCATTCTGGCGCCGGCCGATGTCCATGCGGAACCATACGATATCGTCGAAGCCTTCGCGGTGATGCTCCTTGCCCCGCTCCGGCTTCCCTTCGCGCGTGGAGATGTCGATCAATTCCTCGGGCTCGGGCATCGCCTTGCGGTGCGCCTGCACCAGCGCGGCGGCAATCTCGATCGCGTCGCGGCGGGACAGCAGTTCGCCGGCCAGCGCGAGATCGGCCTCGCTCGCTTCCACCGGTTGCGTGAGAATTTCGAGCAGGCGTTCGCGGTCGCGCTGGCGGATCACCTCGGCATCGGGCACCGCGATCCAGTCGGCGGAAATACGCGCGGCGCGCAACATGCCCTCCACCCGGCGACGGCGCGGATAGGGCACGATCAGCACGGCGGTGCCCTTGCGCCCGGCGCGGCCGGTGCGGCCGGAACGGTGCTGCAGCACTTCGGCATCGCGCGGCACCTCCACGTGGATCACCAGGCTGAGCGTGGCGACATCGATGCCGCGCGCGGCCACGTCGGTCGCCACGCAGACACGTGCGCGGCCATCGCGCAGCGCCTGAAGTGCATGGTTGCGCTCGTTCTGGCTGTGCTCGCCCGAAAGCGCCACGGCGGCGAAGCCGCGTTCGACCAGCGTCGCGTGAAGATGCCGCACATTGTCGCGCGTGGCGCAGAAAAGCATCGCCGTTTCCGCTTCGTGGAAGCGCAGCAGGTTGATGACGGCGTGCTCGATGTCGGCCGGCGAAACGGCCACCACCTCGTAAGCGATGTCGCCATGGCCCTGCCGTTCGTCGATCGTCGAGACGCGCAAGGCATCGCGCTGATAGCGCTTGGCCAGCGCCTGGATCGGCTTGGGCATCGTCGCCGAAAACAGGAAGGTGCGGCGGCCTTCGGGCGTGGCGTCGAGCAGTTCCTCGAGATCGTCGCGGAAGCCC
This sequence comes from Novosphingobium sp. UBA1939, assembly GCF_002336885.1. Classification (NCBI taxonomy): domain Bacteria; kingdom Pseudomonadati; phylum Pseudomonadota; class Alphaproteobacteria; order Sphingomonadales; family Sphingomonadaceae; genus Novosphingobium; species Novosphingobium sp. UBA1939. The sequence continues at coordinate 14,625 of NZ_DDFB01000146.1, forward strand.
ATGTCGAGCATCTCGTCCGCTTCGTCGAGCACCGCGAAGGCGGCGGCAGAGAGGTCGAGCGCGCCGCGCTCCAGATGATCGCGCAGGCGGCCGGGCGTGCCAACGACGATGTCCGCGCCCTGGAACAGCGCGCGCCGTTCGCGCACCGGGTCCATCCCGCCGACGCAGGTGACAATGCGCAGCCCCGCCTTGCCGAACAGCCAGGCGAGTTCCTTGCTGACCTGCAGCGCCAGTTCGCGTGTGGGGGCGATCACCAGCGCGCGCGGCGCCTTCGCGCCATCGGGAATCCCGCGGGCGGCGAGCAGGTCTTCCGCCATGGCGACGCCGAACGCCACCGTCTTGCCGGAACCGGTTTGCGCGGACACGAGCAGGTCGCGCCCCTGCGCCTCCGGCTCCAGCACCGCTGCCTGCACAGGGGTGGGCGCCTGATAGCCACGCTCGGCAAGCGCGGCGGCAACGGATTCAGGAAGGGTCGAAAACGGCATGGAACAGGGCTTCTCGGCTGGATTGGGAGCAGTCCGCGGGCGACGTGCTCTAACGATCCGCCGGATGAACTGGGTATGAAAGCGCGCGGTAGGTGGCCGGGCACGAAAGTCAATCAAAACCGCGTATTTCAAGCCGCAGGCACCCGGCGTTTTGCCAACGGATCAATTCCGTGCCGTATCGAGGAATGCTTGTGCCGCGCGGCTGACGCGCCGTGCGCGATGCCGCAGCAGCAGGAAATCGCGCTCGACCAGCGCGCAATCGAGTTCGCGGACAAGGCCCGCGGCCACGCGTGGCCCGGCGGCCAGATCGGATACTGCCGTTACCAATCCGCCCGCGCCCAGCGCTTCCAGCACCGCGCCGTTGGAAGGAAGCTCCAGCCGCACGTCGAGATCGGCCAGCGTCAGGCCGAACCGCGCGTGCAGGCTGTGCTCCAGGTGGTTGCGCGTGCCCGATCCCTGCTCGCGCAGCACCCAGCACGCGGTCGCGATGTCCTCGCGCGCGAGCGGGCGGCCGGCGAGCGGGTGTGCAGGCGCTGCATAGAGCGCGAGGCGGTCCCCACCGATCCGCTCGACGGCAAGAATATCTTCGTCCACCCCGCCCTCGACGAAGCCGAGATCGGCCGCGCCCGCCAGCAGCGCCGCCACCGCCTGCGCGGTGTTGCCGACTTCGAGATGCAGCGTGACGCCGGGGTGTGCGGCGGCAAAGGTGGCCATGCGGCAGGGCAACCAGTACGTCGCGACCGTCTGGCTGGCGGCGATGCGCAGATCGCCCCGCTTCAGCCCGGCCAGATCGTCCAGCACGCCCAGCGCATCGGCCGCCTGTGCCAGCACTGCGCGCGCTTCGGGCAGGAAGGCGCGGCCCGCGTCGTTCAGTTCCAGCCCGCGCCCCACGCGATCGAACAGGCGTGTGGCGTGGCGTTCCTCCAGCGCGGCGATGGCGGCGCTGACCGCGGGCTGCGTCAGATGCAGGCGCTCCGCCGCCGCGCGCATGTTCAGCGTTTCGGCAACGGCGACGAAAATGCGCAACTGTTCGAGCGTCATGCAGCGGCCGCTATTCGGGCGTGATGCGCAGCACCGGCTTGACCACGCTGCCGGTCTCGCTGGCGTGCACCGCCGCGTCGATGGCGTCGAAATCGAAATAGCCGATCAGGCGCTCGAACGGAAAACGGCCGGCAACGTGCAAATCGATCAGTTCGTGCAGGAACGGACCGATGTCGCTGTCACCGCCCAGCACGCCCATCACGGTGCGCCCCTGCCCCATGAACGCCGTTTCGTTGAAGGCGAGCGTGGCTTCGGGTCCGGACGCGCCGACCATCGCCAGCTTGCCCTTGGGCGCCAACAGATCGAACGCTCCTTCGATCACCCGGGCGATGCCGGTCGTATCGAGGGCATAGCCAAGCCCGGCCGGGCAGGCCGCGCGGATCGCGGCGGCCACATCGTCGCGCGCATTCACCGTGTGCGTCGCGCCCAGTTCGCGGGCCAGCGCCAGGCGATCGTCGTTGATGTCGACCGCGAAGATCGGATTGGCCCCGGCAATGCGCGCCGCCATGATCGCGGCGATGCCGACCGTGCCGGTGCCGAACACCGCGATCGGCATGTCGGCGCGCACCTTCATGCTGCGCAGCACGGCGCCCGCCCCGGTCATCAGACCGCACCCCAGCGGGGCCAGCCTTTCCAGCGGGATCGCAGCGGCGCTTTCGGGCACGACCACCACGTTGCGCTGGTGCGCGATGGCATGGGTGGCAAAGCTCGACTGGCCGAAGAAATTGCCGTTCAACGGCTCGCCGTCGCGAAACAGCGTGGCCGAACCGTCCGCCCGCGTTCCGGACCAGTTGTGTGGGAAGAAGTTGTAGCAATAGGTCGGCGCCTCGACCGCGCAACTGGGGTAATCGCCGCAGCTGTTGAAGCTCATCAGCACGCGGTCGCCCGGTTTCGCGGCGGTGACCGCGCTGCCAATGGCCTCGACGATCCCGGCCCCTTCGTGGCCCAGCACGATCGGCAGCGGCACGGGCAGTTGCCCGTCGCGCACCGCCAGATCGGTGTGGCACACGCCGCAGGCCACGATCCGCACGCGCAGTTCGTCAGGCCGCAGCGCGTCCAGCGTGGCGTCCTCAATCGTGAACGGGGCGTCCTTGCCCCGGCAGACGGCTACTTTCGCCGATACGGTCATATCCCCTCCGTTATCCGTTTCCGCTTATCCGGCTTCGCCTGTCATGGCTTTGCGCCACCCCGGATGATGCTCAGCCACGGGTTGAGATCGGCCTCGCCCACCTTGACCAGCTTGTTGCGGTCGCGGTGCGCGAACGGCTCCTTGCCGCGTACCACCAGCGTGGTGTCGCTGATGTAGCTCCATGATCCGTCGGCGTTGAAGGTCACGTCGATCTGGTAACGATCGGTGCGGAACGCCTCTTCCAGAAAGGTCGTCGAACAGATGCCATAGTCGGTTCTGCCCCGTTCCGCGGAGAGCGAAAGGTGCGTATCGTCCTTTCCGGCGTGGCCCGAAGCCATGGCGATCTGCCCGCGCGGGATGGCCAGCGTCTGCATGATCAGGCCGGTCGCCGGCTCCCACAGCCAGAACCCCACCTGGTCGTGGAAGGTGATGTCCTCCTCCACGGTGTTGATGTGCTGGTGATAGCGCAGCCCGTAGAGCAGCTGGGGGCCATTGGCCTGCGGATCGATCGGCTGCATCTCGATCCGCTCGTAATAGGCGCGCCGTTCTGGACCATCGGCCTTCGGCGCGATGTCGATGCCACCGCGCCCTTCCCAGATGCCGGCCAGATGGCGCAACGGACCCAGATTGGCCAGCGCGTCAGGATCGACGTCCTCGGGTTCGGTAAAGATGTCATCGGGAATGGCCATGCGTCTCCTCTTTCGGTCACGGTCCGCGTGGTGCTGTGCGGTGCGGCATTTATCCTAGCGCCGAACCACGGCACGAACAGCGCGAAATTGCGGGATCGTGGCGAGAAGTGGAAGAAACGCATAATGGTTGTAACACCCGATAGTATGAAGTATTTTTAAGTTCTGCATACAATGGGGCGGAATGAGCGGACAGTGGGCAAAGCAATGCGAGCCGGGCAAAACGGTGTGCCCGAAACGACCATGGCCGCTATTGCAGCGGTCTTGTGCCTTGCGTGCACGCACGCCGCGCTTGCCGCCGAGGAAGCGCCCCCGCCCGGCGACGACATCGTCGTCTATGGCCGTGCCCTGCCCCAGATCGGCACCGCGATCTCCGGATCGCAGGGCGTGGTGGGCTACCAGGATTTCGAGAACAAGCCGCTGAGCCGGGTGGGCGAACTGGTCGAAAACGTGCCCGGTGTGATCGCCACGCAGCATTCGGGCACGGGCAAGGCCAACCAGTATTTCCTGCGCGGCTTCAACCTGGACCACGGCACCGATTTCGCCGGCTTCGTCGATGGCGTGCCGGTCAACATGCGCACGCATGGCCATGGGCAAGGCTATCTCGATCTCAACTTCCTGATCCCCGAACTGGTCGAACGGATCGATTACCGCAAAGGCCCCTATTTTGCCGACGTGGGCGATTTTTCGGCCGCCGGCACCGTGCAGTTCACCACCGCCAGCCGCCTTGCCCGTCCCATCGCCGAAGCGACCGTGGGCATGTATGGCTATTACCGCGCGCTCGCCGCCGGCAGCGCGGGCGTGGGCAATGGCGATCTGCTGGTGGCGATCGACGGCACCCGCTCCAACGGACCGTGGGATCTCAACGAGGATCTCCGGAAAGTGAACGGGCTGGTCAAGCTTTCGCAGGGCACGACGAATCATGGCTGGAGCCTCTCCTTCACCGGCTATCACGCCACCTGGAACGCCACCGATCAGGTGCCCGAACGCGCCATCGCCAGCGGGCTGATCAGCCGCTGGGGCAATATCGATCCAGCGCTGGGCGGCCGCACCACGCGGCTGGGGCTGACCGCCAACGCCACGCTGGGCGGCACCAAGCTCAACGCCTATGCGCTCTATTACGATTTCCGCCTGACCTCGAACTTCACCTATTTTCTGAATGATCCGGTCAACGGAGACGAATTCCAGCAAGCCGACCGGCGGGGCGTGTTCGGCGGTTCGGTACGGCACGATTTCGCGCCCGCCACGGTCGGCAGCGTGCCAGTAACGTTCGCGGTGGGCGGCGATGCCCGCTGGGACCATATTGGCACGATCGGCCTCTACAGCTCGATTGCCGGCACGCGCAGCGGCACCGTGCGGCAGGACAAGGTCGATGAATATTCCGGCGCGCTCTATGCCGAAGGCACCGCTGCGCTGACCGGCCGGCTGCGCCTGACGCTGGGGCTGCGGGGCGATGTCTATGGCTACGACGTCGATGCCCGCACGCTGCCGGTCAATTCGGGCAAGGGATCGGACGCGCTGTTCAGCCCCAAGGTGGCGCTGGCCTGGCGCGCGGCGGACCATCTCGAATTCTACGCCAACTATGGCGAGAGTTTCCATTCCAACGACGTGCGCGGCGCGTCGATCCGCGTCGATCCGGCCACCGGCGATCCGGCGGAGCGGGTGCAGGTGCTGGTCAAGGCGCGCGGCGCGGAACTGGGCGCGCGCGTGGAAACCGCGCGCTTCACCGCCTCGCTCGTCGGCTTCTGGCTGAGCCTCGGCTCCGAGCTGGTGTTCGTGGGCGATGGCGGCACGACCGAGCCGAACGACGCCACCCGCCGCTACGGCGTGGAAGGCAGCCTGTTCTGGCGGCCGACCGACTGGCTGACGCTCGATGCTTCGGCCGCCGCAACGCGCGCACGGTTCCATGGCGTCGCGCCCGGCGCCACGTTCATTCCCAACGCGGTCAGCAACGTCATTTCAGCCGGCGCGGCAGTGGATTTCGGCAAGGGTTTGAGCGCCTCGCTGCGGTTGCGCCATTTCGGTGCGGCGCCGCTGATCGAAGACGATAGTGTGCGCTCCGATCCGACCACGCTGGTCAACCTGGGCGCCTATTACGCGCGCGGCCGGATCAAGCTGGGGCTGGACGTGATCAACCTGTTCGACGCCAAGGACGCCGACATCACCTATTTCTATGCCTCGCGGCTGCAGGGTGAACCCGCCGGCGGCGTCGAAGACCGGCACATCCACCCGGTCGAGCCACGCCAGGTGCGCGCCTCGATCCGTTTCGCGTTCTGACAGAACCGCCGTCGGGTCCGCTGGACTGCTATTCCTCGCCCATGCGCAGCGCGGCGATGAAGGCTTCCTGCGGAATCTGCACGTTGCCGTATTCGCGCATCCGGGCCTTGCCCTTCTTCTGCTTTTCCAGAAGCTTCTTCTTGCGGGTGATGTCGCCGCCATAGCACTTGGCGGTGACGTCCTTGCGCAGCGCGGCAATCGTCTCGCGCGCGATGACCTTGCCGCCGATCGCAGCCTGGATCGGAATCTTGAACAGATGGCGCGGGATCAGGTCCTTCAGGCGCTCGCACATGCCGCGCCCGCGCTCCTCGGCCACCGCGCGGTGCACGATCATGCTCAGCGCGTCGACCGGCTCGTTGTTGACGAGGATGCTCATCTTGACGAGATCGCCCTCGCGCAGTCCGATCTGTTCGTAGTCGAAGCTGGCATAGCCGCGGCTGATCGACTTCAGCCGGTCGTAGAAGTCGAACACCACCTCGTTCAGCGGCAGCTCGTAATTCACTTGCGCGCGCCCGCCGACGTAGGTGAGGCCCGTCTGGATGCCGCGCCGGTCCTGGCACAGCTTCAGGATCGATCCGAGGTATTCGTCGGGGGTGTAGATCGTTGCCTTGATCCACGGCTCGTCGATCTGCTCGATCCGGTTCGGATCGGGATAATCGGCGGGATTATGCAGCAGGATCTCACGCGCGTCGTCGGTCTTGCTCGCGCGCAACTGGATGCGATAGACCACCGACGGGCTGGTGGTGATGAGGTCGAGGTCGTATTCGCGGCTCAGGCGCTCCTGGATGATTTCCAGGTGAAGCAACCCCAGGAACCCGCAGCGGAAGCCGAAGCCCAGCGCCGCGCTGCTTTCCATCTCGAAGCTGAAGCTGGCGTCGTTGAGGCGCAGCTTGGCGATGCTTTCGCGCAGCTTGTCGAAGTCGGCGGCGTCGACCGGGAACAGGCCGCAGAACACCACCGGCTGCACTTCCTTGTAGCCCGGCAGGGCCTCGGTGGCGCCTGCCTTCACCGTCGTGATGGTGTCGCCGACCTTGGCGGTTTCGACTTCCTTGATCTGCGCGGTAATGAAGCCGATCTCGCCCGGCCCCAGTTCGGGCAGTTCCTCGCGCTTGGGCGTGAAGCAGCCGACACGGTCGATCAGGTGCTCAGTGCCGCCCTGCATGAACTTGACCTGCAGGCCCTTCTTGATCACCCCGTCGACCACGCGCACCAGGATGACGACGCCGAGGTATGGGTCGTACCAGCTGTCGACCAGCATCGCCTTGAGCGGACGGGTTCGGTCGCCCTTGGGCGGGGGGATGCGGGCGACCACGGCGTCGAGCACGTCCTCGATGCCGATGCCGCTCTTGGCGCTGGTGAGCACCGCCTGGCTCGCGTCGAGACCGATCACTTCCTCGATCTCAGCCTTGACCTTTTCCGGCTCGGCGGCGGGCAGGTCGATCTTGTTGATGACGGGCACGATCTCGTGGTCGTGCTCGATCGACTGATAGACGTTGGCGAGCGTCTGCGCTTCCACGCCCTGCGCCGCGTCCACCACCAGCAGCGCGCCTTCGCAGGCGGCCAGGCTGCGGCTGACCTCGTAGGCGAAGTCGACGTGGCCGGGTGTGTCCATCAGGTTCAGTTCGTAGGTCAGCCCGTCCTTGGCCTTGTAGTTCAGGCGGACGGTCTGGGCCTTGATGGTGATCCCGCGCTCTTTCTCGATATCCATGTTATCGAGCACCTGCGCGCTCATCTCGCGGTCGGTCAGGCCGCCCGTGAACTGGATCAGGCGGTCGGCCAACGTCGATTTGCCATGGTCGATATGGGCGATAATCGAGAAGTTACGGATCAGTGCAAGCTCGGTCATGCGCCGCCGTTAGCAGCGGCGGGCGCACAAGTCAGCCACCTTCGTCATCCCACCTTGCGCAGGCCCGCCGGCTCGGTCTGCACGGCCGGTACCGCCTTCACCGCCACCGCCGCGATCCGCCCGTTTTCGTCAAGGTGCAGCGGTTCTGCGAACTCCACGCCCATGCGCTCTCCCTCGCTCCATTTGCAGATCGCGGTGACGGCATAGGTTTCCGACAGATAGAACCGGAAGCTCGTCTCGGGCGGCACGTTCCACAGCCCTTCGATCAGCGCGCCCGATTGCGAAATGTTGCGAACCGTGCCGTTGTAGCGGTGGCCGCCATGTTCCAGCACCACCTTGCGCAGCATGGCCTGGCGCGGCGCGCGGGCGGAACGGGGGCCGTGCGCCACCGCGATCAGGCCGGTCGACAGCCGCGCCGCGGCGTCCAGCGCGGACAGCGGCCGTTCGTAGATATAACCCTGCACATGGCTGCACCCGAGTTCGCGCACGAGGTCCAGCTCGTCGAACGTCTCGACGCCTTCCGCCGTGGTTTCCATCCCCAGCGCTTCGGCCAGGCTGACGATCGAGGCGATGATGGCGCCGTTGATGCTGCCTGGCTGCGTTGCGCCGCGCACGAAGCTCTGGTCGATCTTGATCTTGTCGAACGGGGCCTTCTTAAGATAGCCGAGCGAGGAATAGCCGGTGCCGAAATCGTCCAGCGCCATGCGCACGCCGATCGCCTTCAGCGCGCGGAACATCTGTTCGGTGCCCTCGTCATCGTTGATGAACACGCTTTCGGTGATTTCCAGTTCCAGCCGCTGCGGATCGACCTGCGCGTGGGCCAGCGCCTGCGTGACGATGGACGGCAGAGCCGGATTGGCGAACTGCAACGCCGAAACGTTGACCGCCACGCGCACGTTCGCGGGCCAGCGCGCCAGATCCTTGCATGCCGTGCGCAGCGCCCATTCGCCGATTGCGGCGATCATCCCGGTATCCTCGGCGATCGGGATGAACTTGGCCGGCGAAACGAACCCGTGCTGCGGATGGTTCCAGCGCAGCAGCGCCTCGAATCCGGTGATCTTCTCGGTCGCCGTCTGCACGACCGGCTGGTAATAGAGTTCGAGCCCGCCGTTCGCCACGGCGTCGCGCAGATCGTTCTCCATCTTGCGACGCTCCTCGGCGTCGCTGTGCAGGTCGGCCGCATAGAAATGATAGCGGCCGCGCCCGCCGTCCTTCGCCGCATAAAGCGCAAGGTCGGCGTTGCGGATCAGCGCCTCGCTGGTCACGCCGTCGCCGGGCGCCAGCGCGATGCCGATCGACGCGCCGATCGTGACCCGGCTGCCTTCCAGCGAATAGGGCTGGGAAAGCGCCTCGATCACCCGCGCGGCGAGATGCCCCAATTCGTCACGATCGATCTTGCCGGGGAAGATGACCTGGAACTCGTCGCCGCCGAGGCGGCCAACGCGCCCCATCGCACCCACCGTGCTCTCCAGCCGCTGCGCCACCTGCTTGAGCAGCGCATCGCCGGCGGGGTGCCCCATGGTATCGTTGACCTGCTTGAAGCGGTCGAGATCCAGCAGGAACACGCTGCACTCCCGATGCTGCTCCTGCGGCGCGTTGAGAATCTTCTCCAGCGTCTGCGAGATGCGGAAGCGGTTGGACAGCCCCGTAAGCGAATCGAAATGCGCCAGGCGCGAGGCATGTTCCTGCGACCGGCGCTTTTCGGTCAGATCCGCGCCCGAACCGCGAAAACCCTGGAAGTTGTTGAAGGTGTCATAGGTCGGCCGGCCCGTGATGGACCACCAGCGCTCGTCGTCGCGGCACACCGCGCGCACCGCCAGTTCGCTAAAGCTGGAGCGCGCCGAAAGATGGAAGGTGAGCGTGCGCTCGCCGTCGCCGGACTGTTCGGACAAGTCGAACAGGTCGGTGAAAGGCTTGCCGACAAGGTCTTCCGTCTTGCGGCCGACGGTTTCGGCCACGGTCGCGGACAGATAGGTCAGTTGCCCGCGCCGGTCGGTTTCCCAGAACCAGCCCTGCCCGGTCTCTTCGTATTCGGCGAGGAGCTCCTGCGCGCGGGCCTGCACGCGCTGCGCCTCTTCGGCCTGCTCCTGCGCGAGCCGTTCGATCTGGCGCTGGCGCAGGAAGGCGATGACCGTGATGACCGTGCCGATCGCCAGCGTGGTGAAGCCGCCAATACGGCTGGCCACGCACGTGACGCCGGACCACATCGCGATCTGCGCGACAAGCACGCCTGCAAGCCGCCCGGATTCGGTCACGCTCGCCAGCAGCGAAATTGTGACCAGCACGGCCAGGCATTGCAGCCACGGCATCAACCCGGCCATCGCCAGCAGGCCGATGGCGGAGCCATAGAGCATCATCGGCAGACCGATGACCAGACCCATCAGGCTCATCCGCTGGCCGGTGGAAAGCCGCTTGGTCTGTTCCAGCCGCACCGCGTATACCGAACAGAACGCCACCACGGTGGCGATGCCGGCCAGAACCGTCGGCACCAGAGGCGGAACCACCATGTTAAGCCCCGTGAGCGCCACCATGCCGCCGAGCATGGCAATGCCCATCTGCGGCCATTCCTTGGCGATCAGGTTGTTCTCGCGCCCCACCCCGAACAGGAAGTTCGACATCGCGGTGCCATCCTGCACCGGACTCGTCCGGTCCCGACGGCGATGCGTTCGCGCGAAATCGCGCACGCCAACGGGCGGCATCTCCTCGGTTTGAGAAGCTATCTGCAAGCGGGAACTTTCAAGATCGGGCATTGGCCCCGATTGCCCGATTTGCTTTGAGAAACGGTTAAGCGGCGCGCCTCGGAAACGGCTTCGGTCCGCCCTTTCTCGTGCGGTCCCGGCATGCTAATCCGGCGCCGGTTTGCGGAGGCAGGGTTTCGGTTCGTGTCGGGTACAGCGGAATTTTCGATGATCGGCGTGGCCGGACGGCGGCTTCGCATGGGGCAATGGCATCGCGAAGCCACAGGGCGGCGACCGCTGGTCTTGCTGAACGGCATCGGCATGAACATCGAACTGCTGGAGCCGGTGGCGCGGGAACTGAACGATCGCCGGATCATCAGCATCGACATGCCGGGCATCGGCAAGTCGCCCGATCCCGTCTTCCCCTATACCATCCCCTGCATGGCGCTGACCCTGGCGACGCTGCTCGATCGGCTGCGGATCGACCGTGCCGACATTGCCGGCATCAGCTGGGGCGGCGCGGTGGCGCAGCAGTTCGCGTTCCAGCACCGCGCCAAGACCGGTGGCCTGATCCTGGCCGCCACCGCATCGGGCGGCGCGACGATGGTGCCTGCCAACGGTTCGATGTTCAGCCACCTCGTCGATCCGATGGAATATACGGTGGAACGGGCGCTGCGCCGCAACCTGGCCTCGCTCTACAACGGCGGCGGGCGCGGCAGCGTGTCCCTGAACGCCGCCAAGGCGCCCTCCCCGCTGGGCTGGGCCTGCCAGATGACCGCGTTCGGCGCGTGGAGCAGCGTTCCCTTCCTGCCGCTGATCTCCCCGCCCACGCTGATCATGGCGGACGAGGACGATCAGTTGATCCCGCCCGCCAATTCGCACTTCCTCCACAATGCCATTCCCGGCAGCCAGCTCGAAATGTTTCGCGGCGGCGGGCACCTGTTCATGCTGTCGGATCCGGTCTCCTTCGGGAATCGCGTGCGCACGTTTCTGGACGCCGCCGCCCGCAAGGGCTGACCGCACACGCCGCTTCCCTTTTCCCCGTCGCGCGCTAGCATCCCGCAAAACGAGCAGGACAAGCGCGGGAGAATGAATGCGGCACATCGCCATTATCGGTTCCGGTCCCGCCGGATACTACACCGCCGAAGCCGCGCTCAAGCAGTGGGGCGAAGATGTAAAGGTCGACATATTCGACCGCCTGCCCGTTCCGTTCGGCCTGATCCGCACCGGCGTTGCGCCCGATCACCAGTCGATCAAGGGCGTCTCGCGCCGCTATGAACAGACCGCGCTGTCGGACAACGTGCGCTTCGTGGGGAACGTCACCATCGGCCAGGACGTGAGCATCGAGGAGCTGGGCGGCTTCTACGACGCGGTGGTCCTCGCCACCGGCGCCCCGCGTGACCGGCCGCTCGACCTGCCCGGCGATCGGCTGGGCAATGTCTTCGGCAGCGCGGCTTTCGTCGGGTGGTATAACGGCCACCCCGAATTCACCTCGCTCGCGCCCGATCTTTCGGGCGAGACCGCCGTGGTGATCGGGATGGGCAACGTGGCGCTCGACGTGGCACGCATCCTGTCCAAGACGCGCGACGAATTCGCCGGGAGCGACATCGTGGCGCACGCGCTCGACGCGCTCGATGTTTCGAAGCTGCGGCGGATCGTCATCCTGGGCCGGCGCGGCCCGCACCAGATCATGATGACTCCCAAGGAACTGGGCGAACTGGGCCATCTTTCGCGCGGCACGCCCGTGGTAGATTCGCAAGACCTGCCGGACGAGGCCGAGGATGCCCTGCTGGAGCCGGGCCTGCGCAAATCCGTCAACCACCTGCGCGCCTTTGCGCACAACAGCGCTGCTGGCGCGGACATCGCCATCGAATTCGATTTCTTCGCCGCACCTCGCGCCCTGCTCGGCAATGGCAAGGTGGAGGCGATCGAGGTCGAACGGACGCGCATCGAAGACGGCCGCGCGGTCGGCACCGGCGCGTTTTACGAGCTGCCGGCCAGCTTGGTGGTCAGTTGCATCGGCTATCGCACCGTGCCCGTTCCGGGCGTTCCCTTCGACGAACGGGCGGGCCGCTTCGCCAACGACGAGGGGCGTATCCTGCCCGGCCTCTATTGCGTCGGCTGGGCCAGACGCGGGCCTTCCGGCACGATAGGTACCAACCGTCCGGACGGATTCGCGATCATCGAACAGATCGCCGCAGACATAGGTGAAGGTGCGGGCAAGGCGGGGCGCGCCGGATTCGACGCGCTGGCCGAAACGCGCAAGCTCGATGTGGTGACGTTCCGCGACTGGAAACGCATCGAGGAAGCCGAATCGGCGCGCGCGCGCAGCGGTGCCCCGCGCGAGAAGTTCGTGGATGTGGCGGACATGATCCGCGCGCGAGGCTGACGCACCGCTCCGCGATGCGGCGAAGCCGCGTGTCCTTCCGATCAGTTGCTGCACGCAACGGATTGACCACTGCGTGCAGACGTGCGTTAATCACACGGTTAAACGCGACGGCCCGCTCCTGACTACACGCGGCCGCGCGGGGAGAGGAGCAAGCGCATGCCCCAATACGATCTCATCATTCGCAACGGCACGATCGTCGATGGCACGGGCCGTCCGCGCTTCAAGGGCGATGTCGCCGTGCGCGACGGGCTGATCGCCGCCGTCGGCACCGTGCATGGCGATGCCGCCGAGGAAATCGACGCCAGCGGCCGCGTGGTCGCGCCCGGCTGGGTCGACATCCACACGCATTATGACGGTCAGGCGACGTGGGACGCGGAAATGGCGCCCTCGTCCTGGCATGGCGTGACCACCGTGGTCATGGGCAACTGTGGCGTGGGCTTCGCGCCGGCAGCACCCGACCGGCACGACTGGCTGATCGGCCTGATGGAAGGCGTGGAGGACATCCCCGGCACCGCGCTGGCCGAAGGCATGAAGTGGGACTGGGAAACCTTCCCCGAATATCTCGACGCGCTGGAGCGCCTGCCGCGCAGCGTGGACGTTGCCACCCACGTTCCGCACGGCGCGGTGCGCGC